>CAZFWL010000068.1:4192-9241 GCA_964522775.1 uncultured Halomicronema sp. | reverse complement strand
TGATTTGACAAGCTTTTTATGTTAAACACAATACTTTCCAAACATCCTCTAAGGCTTTTTAAATCAGCATCTGTTAAAGATAGGTAAATAACGGTAAAACTGTAGGAAAGCACTATAGGACGCTTGAAAAATAGAAAAGCTTTTATGCCATAAACTATCGATGCCGAACACCTGGCAGTCTCATGAAAGCCGTCAGCAAACCCTATCCTATCAGTTCATCCTGTCCTATTTGCCAGTCACCAAACTCGGTGGCAGACCCCGCAGACTCAATTTCCAAGCTGTGCTCAATGGGATTTTTTGTATGCTGATTTCTGGGTGTGGTGGGCGGATGTTGCCTAGAGATTTTCCGTCCTGGCAAAGCGTCTACAGTCATTTATGGTGCTGGTAACTCGATGCTACTTGGGAGCGGATTTACCGTTATCTCAGGCAGTGGGCGCGATTGAAGCAGCATCGGCATGGCCATCATGGACTCCCAATCAATCAAGAGCGGTACCTTAACTCACCACGCCGTCGGCTTTGATGGTGGAAAGTAAATTAAGGGTCGTAAACGCCATTTACTTGTAGATACTTTAGGCATCGTCATGGTGGGGGTTGTGACCGCGGCGAATGTCTCTGACCCAGCCGGAGCCCAAATGCGACTGAGCCGACTCCAAGGACAGTGTCGGTGCTTCCAGCGATTGTGGTTGATTTACACCAATGGGACCTATCGGGGCAAGGTCTTTGTGAAAAAGGTGTTTGACACTTATCGCTGGTGGCTCGAAGCCGTGATGCGCAGCGACCGACAACGGGGCTTTCGGGTCCTGCCCAGGCGTTGGACAGTCAAACGCACCTTTGGTTGGCTGCAGTAGTGTCGGCATTTAAGCAAAAATTACGAAGGACTGCCGGAAACCGCGGAGCTTCATCTATCTAGCCATGATTCGTTTGATGCTCAAGCGGTTGGCATAAACTCGGACGTTTCCAACGCCCTCTTACAACCTTTAGGGAAACTGGCCATCGCAAATACTTTTCCTGCTTTAAAGAGCATTGGCGCTAGGCTGATTTCAGAAATTTATTAGCCCAGGACTATATTGGAAAGCCAAGCGGAAGTTGAATTTTCTTCTGAAACTGCAATGGAGTTGGTGGAAGAGGTATTTGCTGCCGAGGGGCGCTCGTCGCCCCATGGGGCATTTATGGAAAACTGAAAAATTCGTTTTTAAGGGATGCTGTTCGGATTAATCAAATAGCTGACATTGCCCGTGGTGACGGAGTAAATGGTCGCAGAGTACAAGGGCCACCATGGCTTCAACCATCGGTACTGCACGGGGTAAGACGCAAGGATCGTGCCGCCCCTTAGCTGCCAGCACAGTTTCGTTACCGTCATTCGTTACCGTATTTTGTGCTTTGCGAATCGTTGCTGTGGGTTTGAACGCTGCGCGGATAATGATGTTTTCACCATTGCTAATGCCGCCTTGGGTGCCGCCAGAACGGTTGGTCCGCGTGCGCCAGTTGCCCGTTTCGTCGGTGTAATATTCGTCGTTATGCTGGCTCCCGGTTAACAGCGTTCCAGCAAATCCTGAGCCCAGCTCAAATCCCTTACTTGCGGGTAATGACATTACCCCTTTGGCCAAGTCGGCTTCAAGTTTGTCAAACACTGGAGCACCGAGGCCTTTGGGAACGCTACGGGCCACGCACTCTACTACACCACCAATGGAATCGCCCTGGTCACGGATTTGTTCAATGCGATCAATCATGTGTTCGGCGGCTTCGGTATCGGGGCAACGCACAATGTTGCTTTCTACTTGCTCTAGCGTGACCGTATCCGGATCAATCACGCTCTCGATATCTTGAATGCGCTTAACGTAGCCGATGATTTCAACCCCGGCGTATTGTCGGAGAATTTTCTTGGCGATCGCCCCAGCCGCTACGCGACCAATAGTCTCCCGGGCGGAAGAACGACCGCCGCCCTGATAGTTGCGGAAACCATACTTGCTGTCGTAAGTCGCATCGGCATGGGAAGGGCGATAGGTCGTTGCCATCTCGCTGTAGTCTTGAGGGCGGGTATCTTTGTTCCGCACCATGATCGAAATAGGCGTGCCGAGGGTTTTGCCCTGAAAAACCCCCGACAAAATCTCGCAGCGATCGGCTTCTTTGCGCGGGGTGGTAATTTTGCTTTGGCCGGGCCGGCGACGATCAAGTTCTAGCTGAATCTCTTCCGGCGTAATTTCAATCTGGGGTGGACAGCCATCAATAATGACACCAACAGCTCCTCCATGGGATTCGCCGAAGGTGGTGATGCGAAAGAGATGTCCGAATGTATTGCCCATAAAGCCTAAACTACCCAGCCGAAAAAGTTTGAAGAACTGACCGAAGGTATTGTTCTGTGTCAATTCCAGACTTTCATCCTAGTACAGTCTGAGGAGACTTTGCGGGAGGAAATTTTGGTCAACGGGATGGGGGATTGCGCCGTCTCTGCCGCCATTGCTTCAACGCTAGATAACGATGGAGCACCCACTGTTCCCAGGAGGGGCGATGTTTTTGGTAATAGTAGCGCTGGCTCCGGCGATATTCGGTCGCCATTTTCCCAGCTACCTGAGCAACTGAAAAACCGCCAATATGGACTAGGGAAACCTCTGGGGTGTATAGCAATCGATACCCAGCATCGCGAAACCGCTGACACAAATCAGATTCTTCGAAGTACATAAAAAAGGTTTCGTCAAAGCCACCAAAATCCAAAAAGTGAGATCGCCGCATCAGCATGGCAGCCCCCACGATAATATCCACAAACCTATCTGTGCAATACTGCTGAGCTAAGGTCGGACGGTTAGCGGGTTGGCGGTACTTGCGAACCTCTTGTAGGGTTTTCCATTCACCCCACAGTCCAATTTCGTAGGCCGTTGAGAGCTGAAAGCTGCCGTCAGGGTTTAACAGTCGCGGGCCTACTACGCCAATATCCGGAGCCGATTCCAACTTTTGAATTAATGTGGGCAAGATAGCTTGCTGCATCAGTGTGTCAGAGTTCAGCAAAAACAGATAACGGCCCTGGGCTTGACGCGCCCCCACGTTATTCGCGGTGCCAAAGCCTAAGTTGTCTGACTGACGGAGCAGTGTGACCTGGGGAAATTTCTGTTCAATGCGGTCAGGACTGCGATCGCGGGAATCGTTGTCTACCACAATGACTTCGAAGCTGGGAGCCGTCAGATGCTGAAAGATCGATGCGAGACAGTCAAGAATCACATCCCCGCCGTTATAGTTCACGAGAATAATGGAGACTTGAATTTGACTCATGGGGCATCCTGTCTACGCCATCGAAGGCTCAATGATTTTCCTATACGACGGCTATCGAAAATGAATTTATTGAGCCATAGCCGCAGCGTGATGCCTTGGGAGCCATAGCCACACCAAACACTACGCAGTCCCAAGCGCACAATTGCCCATCCAAAATCAAGCCTGGTGTCAGAAAAGGGATTTAAGCGATCGCCCACCTCATGGGAGTAATAACGCTGGAAAAAGGCCTGACTTAAATCTCGATGAATCCGATAGCTCTGTAGCGTTAACTGCCCCTTTTTAGCTATCCATTGAGTCATTTCAGTGCGAATACTCCCGGCATATTTTTCTGCCCCAACCGCATTCTCACCATGTTGACGATACTGGACTAAGGGCTCACGAACGTGCGCAATCTTACCCGTTTGGGCTGCCACTAGCGCTAACCAATGGTCGTGGTACCAGTCTCCCGATTGCTGTTGTGGCGGAAAGGGCAGTGCATCCGCCGCGAGTTGACTAGCAATTACAGTGGCACAGCCAGTGACCGTGTTCCGCAGCAGCAGCAGTTCAGCATCTAACTTTTCAGGTTGGCGCTGCTCATATTGCCAAACCGACGGATGCTTTAAGTGACCTTGATTATCAATGAGTGACAGATCGGAATGAACCAAGAGCGCCCTGGTATTCCGCATTTCTGTGAGTAGACGAGTGAGTTTTTGGGGTTCCCAAATGTCATCTTGATCGGCAAAGGCAATATGGGTGATCGCCTCATCTGTTTGAAAGACGCTAAGGCCGTATTCAAAATTGTGATAAGAGCCAAGATTCTGTTTTTGAATGTGGAAAATAAACCGAGAGTCATGGGCAATGAGTTCAGCAATAAATGCTCGGAGGTCTGACTCAGAGCCGTCGTCGGTAATTAAACAGCGCCACTGGGAAAAATCTTGGGCCTGAATAGAAGCCACTTGCTGGGCAAAATGGCCGCGATCGCAATTGTAAGTTGCGAGTACAATCCCGACCTGTGTGGTGGCAGGAATCGGTGGCGGCGGATGATTACCCTCAGTCATCTTGGTGGTCGGCTCCTGAGCAGGCAACTGGGACACAGCAATCGCTAATAGTGCGTCCCAGTTTTGCGGAAATGAACAGCGGTCTTCGCATCTGGTTTCAGCACGTCACCATTTTGAATCGTGGCGTAGACAACCCAGTGATCGCCGCATTCCATGCGGTTGGCGACTTCACATTCCAGGAACGCGATCGCATCCTGCAACACCGGACAGCCATTCTCTGCGTCTTGAATATCAATCCCTGCAAATCGATCTTCACCGGGCCCAAACGGCTTTAAAAAATGCTTCATGGGGCCTAGATGACTGCCCTCAGCCAGAATGTTGAGCACAAAAGGATTGCCGGGATACATCAGCGACTCAATCGCCCGATCTTTGGCCACGGACACAGTGAAGCCAGGGGGAGAAAAGGTGGCTTGCGAGACCCAGGAGGCCAACATGGCACTGCTGGCGTCACCTTTGCGAGTGGTGACCACGCATAGGGAACCGACTAGGCGACCTACAGCCTGTTCGACTGAAGTAGCCGGGGTGCGAGGAGCCTTGGCCCGCTTCACTTTTTTGAGAGCCTGAGCAAAATCAGTCCCCACTTCCTCACAATATTGCAGGGTCGATTCGGTTGGCTTGAACTTGACGCGAATCGGGTCGAAGGCCAAACTGTAGCCGCCATCTTTGAGCTTGCCTTCCAATAGGTCGATCGCTTCGCCGCTCCAGCCAAAGGAGCCGGAAACGCCAGCTAGCTGCGTGTTGGATGCCG
>CAZFWL010000068.1:0-4182 GCA_964522775.1 uncultured Halomicronema sp. | reverse complement strand
ATGGTGTAGAGAGAATGATGCCCAAGGCGGTTTGGATCTGGGTCGGGGCATGCCCCCCTAAGGTGGGAGAACCGATCAGAAAACCGGCGGATTTTTCTAGAGCAGCTTTGATGTCTTCTGGGTCGGTCTGTTCGGCGTTGATGGACTCTACTGCGACCCCCGCTTTCGTAATGCCGTGGGCGAGAGTTTGGGCAATGGTGGCAGTGTTACCGTAGGCCGAAGCATAGATCAACGTGACGGAAAGTGCTTTCCCTTTTTGTTGCTGGCTCCAGTCTTGATACGCCTGCAACAAGTCGCGAGTGTGGTAACGGACGATTGGCCCGTGGACAGGCGCAAACATCCGCACGGAAAGCGGTTCCAGCTTTTCAAGCGCGACGCTGACCTGTCGGGCATTGGGCGCCATCAGGCAATCGTAGTAGTGACGGCGATCGCTCAGTAAGTCTTGCCAATTGAGGTCATAGACCGAGTTGTCGCAGAGGTGCATGCCAAAAAACTTGTTGCTAAAGAGCACCTGCGTATACTCGTCATAAGTCCACAAGCCTTCTGGCCAGCGTGGCGTTGGCACCGGAAAAAAACGGAGTTGATGACCTTTTCCTAAGTCAATTTCGGCTTCGCCTCCCTTCACCACCTGAATGTTCGGGGTCTGGTTTTCCAGCATCTCTTCCAGGGCCTTAGCGGCGGGATTGGAGCAGACGATGGTGACGTTGGGCGCTTTTTCCAGCAGGACTTTGAGCGTATGTGCTCGGTTGGGGTTGACATGGCCCAGAATAATGTAGTCCAACTGGGCGGGATTGACTTGCTGTTCTAAGGCCGTTAGAAAGCTGTCGGTAAACGACTCGCCTGGAAAGTCAATCAGCGCTAAGCGATCGCCTCGAATCAAGTAGCTATTAGAGGTGGTGCCCCGCTCCAAGGCGTACTCAATCTCAAAGCGGAGTCGTTGCCAACTGCGCGATCGCATGACTTCAGTATCAGCTGCGATCGTGAGTGTTTGCACATCGCGCGGTGGGGTCGTGTTCATAGCTACAGGCCCTCTTCCGTTAAAGGGATTAAATGTCTACTGATTAAATCCATCATAAAGTTGGTGCACTTACACCGGGGCGAAACCGTGGACAAGCACTTCACTAGTCCCTCTGCGACTGGCGCGATCGCGCCCTAGTAGCGACGCTCCCAAAGAATGAGGCAGAAACCATTTTCCTGCTGAGCAAACGTTGCCTCGCTCAGTCCTCAACATTGATTGGCCGCGCCGAGTCAAAGCTCCATCCCATTTGCACGTGAATGATTTGGCCAGATATCAAGTAATTGGGCAAACAATTAGTCGCAGTCGCGATTAGCCATTGACCCATCCGGCATCACGGTATTGCAAAACAGCACCATGCTGCGATTCACCCCCCGCAGGTTGGCATCTTTGAGATTGGCCCCCTTCAGATTAGCTTGGCCTAACTTGACCGCCAGCATTACAGCCCCTTCTAGATTGGCATCCGACAGATCGGCATCTAGCATATTGGACTGAGACAAATCAGAACCCCGCAAATCAGCCCCGGAAAAATTAGCATTTGCCAACTGCGTGCCGTTCATCTGAGCCCCCTGGAGGTTCGCCCCGCTAAGGTTGGCATTATCCATAAATGCCAGCATAAAATCGACGTTCGACAGATCGGATCCGCTCAAGTTGGCATCAATTAGGGTGGCAATTTTGAGGTTTGCACCACTTAAATCAAGGCCGCTCAAATCAGCATTATCCAAAATGCAAACCGGGCAGTCTTTAGTCTCTTTCAGGAGATCAATATCTTCTTGGAGTGCCGCCCAACTCGGTTGAGCTAGCCCTAGCCATAGCAAGACGGTCAGGCAAAGGGCAAATAGAGAATGCTTCATGCTGAAATTTTGGGTTGCAACGGTTACATTGTCTCACCCAGGCGATCGCTCTAGGTAAGGGATCAAGATCTTGTCTACCGCCGACGAGAAAAAAAGCGTGAGAGTGAAAGTAGCTTAGGACAAGAGCCGCGTTAGAAGCGCAAAATCCGAGCAGATTCACTCTTCACGATACAGACACAAATCGCACTCCTATCACCCTCAAATTCGGCTGGTTAGGAGTGCGTCAGTCGTCGTCATTTATCCCAGTAATGCCTTCGCACGGGCGACAAAGCTTTCGGCAGTAATGCCATTCAGGGCCATCACCTGGGCTGCACTGGCAGCAGTTTCGCCACGCTTCCAGGCAAAGGTATCACGAGGCGTATTACTGCGCAGCATAACGGGTTCCAGCATGGCGGAAGACCCCCCTGTAACGCCGATCAAGGCATCGCCATTAAACAGCTCCGCAAATTCAGCATCGCTGAGGAAGCCGCTATCGGACTCAGAAGCGCTATCCCAAGCCACATCGCTGGGCCGATAGAGCCGACGGGGATTGACGACCGAGACCACGCGGACGCCCATGCCCGCAGCGGTCAGTTGTTCGGCCGCTTCCAATACGGGAATGAGCGTCATATCACCAATCACAGCAAAGACCACGGTTTTGCTGCCGCTGGTGGAGCTGAGAGCGATCGCCCCTTTCTCCAAAGCGGTACGGGTTTGCGCCAAAGTCGTACGTACAGGTAAGGGGGATTTGCTAGCAGTGATCGTGACGCCCTTGTTGAAGGTGCCCAATGCCCACTCATAGCAGGCCTGGATGCTATTAGCGTCAATCGGAAACAGCGGGAAGATGTTGCCGTTGCGCATCATGCCTGCAAAATAGTTTTCGATTTCAGGACGTTGGTGGGTCCAGCCATTACGACCTTGTTCCAAAGCCCCTGCCGTGAACAAAGTGATGGTCGATGGGGTGGGACGGCGCAACTCGGCCATCGCCTGGGTCACAGTTTGCCAGATTGGTAGACCGTTGATCGCAAACGACTCGTAGGAGCACCAGAGCGATCTCGCTCCAAACAACGCCTGAGCTGCTGCAAGTCCTGCACAAGCATCTTCACTCAGCGGTTCGTAAACTTGGCCTTGAGGCTGCTGAAAGTAAGTTTCATCCGTAGTGGGGTGAATAATTTTGAGCGCCTGGTTGATGTTGTTAATACCGGAAGCCGCGTTGCCGTCAGCATTCGTGACAACGAACTGCGGATCTTGCTGACCCACATAACCCACCAAAGCACCCATGGCTGTAGTGGCAACTTTTTTGTCGCCGCCGACCGCAAATTCTTCCAACGGCAACTTACCCAAGTCTGGCAGTGCCAGCACCGATTCAGTCACGGCACTTGCAGAGTTGGGTCCGCCCATTGATCGCATTAGGTTTGTCCGCACTAGGTCCCAAGCGGCGGGTGTCAACGCCCGTGACTTGAGGGCATCGACAATGTAGTCTTTCTCGAGGCTATCGCCTGGATAGAGGTTATGGGATTTGGCCCCTCGCTTGTGTACCCCAGCGCCCTTCAGCTGCTTAATAATGAGGACAGTCAGTGTCCCGCCTAAAGCTGATTTCGCTGCTTTGTCCGTGGCTTCAAGCACGGCTTGGGTAAAGGCTAGGCGCTGCTTTTGGGAAAACGCTGTGCTATCGACATAAGCGCCGGGCTGATTCGCGTCGTCATACTCTTTTGCATCCACCAAGATGACTTCTTTGAACCCATTGGCTCGCCAGTAAGCGGTCATCGTCTCATTGGACTGAGTGGACACCATGCTGTGGTGCTCTTGGGAATAGCCGTTCCACACCAACACGGGCAAGAAGTTGGTGACTTGCGGATAGGCCGTATGGAAGTGACCAAAGCTGCTCATGATGTAGGGCTCACCCAAACCACCATCGCCAATGGTGACTGGAAAGAGAACATCGGGATGTAGCTTTGCCCCTGCCATTGCAAAGTGTTGGCCTTGGCCCAGCGGCCCAGCGGGACTCAGCAAGCCAGGAATCTGGCCGGATAGATGCCCGAGTAAGCCATGGGTTTCCCGAAAGCGATCGCACATTTGTTGCACGGTCTCAATGCCCATCGCTTCGAGAGAGCGATCCAGAAACACAGTGCTGTAGAAGCCAGGAGCATGATGGCCAACTTCCGTCACGATGTTTTTATGACCCAGCATGGTCAGCGCGGCAATGCCATCGGCGATGCTGGCAAAGCCACCAGGGTGTCCCGACTGCTTGCTCGCCGTCACTTGCAAGGTGAGGTACCGCAGCGCATCGGCGGCCAACATGGTTTGATACACGGCTGCCGCATCGGATGGAGA
>CAZFWL010000067.1:0-9262 GCA_964522775.1 uncultured Halomicronema sp. | reverse complement strand
CCTCTGGGCCGGAGATCGAAGTCTCTCGTAGGCGGTGAACCGTGGCCGCTAGATCAGCAAGATGAGGGCCTCCATTTTGGTGTTATTTATGCAGGAATTAACGTGCTCGGTTTCATCTTAGTTCTGCTGTCGTCGGTATTCTTCTGCGTACAAAATGTTGTGGTGCGGATTTTGTTTGCCGAGCAAACCCTCATCGGCATTGGTGTGACCGGGGGCTTTTTAACGCCAACTCTGCACAATTCCTTTTTATTGCTGCTGCTGCGAATGGTGCTGGCGGTGCCGCTGATGGGCGTGCTAATCAGTCGCCTGCATCCGCCCATCTGGCGTGAAGTTCGCAAGTTGGCCCACCCCAGTGAACGACGGGCGTTAGCCCATGCGATCGCGGGTGGGTTGTTGATGTTCACTTACCTCGCACTGTTGTACGTTTCGATTGGGTTGATTGCGACAGCGATCGCCCTCACGCTGTTTTTTACCTTTCCTATCTTCACGGCGCTGCTGTCGTGGCGCTTTTTGGGGCAGCGGCCTAGCGCGATGCAGTGGGGCATCATGGGCTGCATCATGGCGGGCAGTGCACTGACCATTCCGGCAGAGCAATGGTCCGGCGGCGGCAGCTGGGTTGGGGCGGTGTTGGGCGTTGCCAGCCGCGTGGCCTATGCCAGCTACACCGTCAACGCCCAAAAAAGTTTTGACTATCTCAATCCTCTGACCTATACCTGGCTTAGCTTTGCGCTGACGTTGCTATTCTCTGGGGCCTGTTTGGTGGTGTGGCCCATTGCCAATGCTCAAGATCTGGCTTGGACGCCGATTTGGATCTGGAGCCTAATTTCTGGCATTGTCACGTTCTCCGGTCACATGTTGTTCAACTCGGGTATCAAGTACATTGGGGCAACTTTAGCCTCAATGCTGGGGTCGGCCAACCCTGCATTAACGGTGGTACTGGCCTGGGTTGCCATTCGTGAAACCCTCGGTGCGATTCAACTCTTGGGCGTCGGCATTGTAACGGCCAGTGTGGCATCGCTGGGTCGCTTCAAATAACACCTCACGCGTTTGGGTTCTCGGCACTCGGCGTTTAAACGCAAACAATCGCCTCAGAGCAGACAATTATCCACCCCGAGGCGTAAGTCATTTACTCCAGTTGTTGACTACAGCGATTGTTCGAGTTCGGCGATCGCCAGCGTTGTTTTCATCACCACATCCGGATTCAGACTCATGGAGTCGATGCCCTGCTCGACGAGGAAGCGAGCGAACTCGGGGTAGTCGCTAGGCGCTTGACCACAAATGCCAATCTTGCGGCCTTTGGCTTTGGCGGTAGCGATCGCTTTGGCGACCATACGCTGCACGGCATGATTGCGCTCGTCGAACAGGTGAGCTACCAGGGCAGAATCGCGATCGAGTCCCAGGGTCAGCTGCGTCAGGTCGTTAGAGCCGATGGAAAAGCCGTCAAAGACTTCAGCAAATTCTTCAGCCATCATGACGTTGCTGGGCAACTCGCACATGACGTAGATCTGCAAATCATTTTTTCCCTGCACCAGCCCATGCTTCGCCATTTCGGCAATCACGCGACGCCCCTCATCCGGCGTTCGGCAGAAGGAAATCATCAAGATGACGTTAGTCAGTCCCATCTCCTCACGCACGCGCTTAAGCGCCTGACATTCCAACGCAAAGCCTTCGCGGTAGCGATCGTCGTAATAACGCGATGCTCCGCGCCAGCCGATCATGGGGTTTTCCTCATCCGGTTCAAAGGCGGAGCCGCCGAGTAAATGGGCGTACTCATTGCTCTTAAAGTCCGACATGCGGACGATGACTGGTTTGGGATGAAATGCTGCCGCGATCGTGCCAATGCCCTGGGCGAGCTTATCGACAAAGTATTGGGGCTTGTCGTCATATTGCTCCGTGAGGCGAGCGATTTTGCGCTTAGCCGAACTGTCCGTCAACACCTCAAAGTTGATCAGCGCCATCGGATGCACCTTGATGTGGTTCGCGATGATGAACTCCATCCGTGCGAGACCGACGCCCGCATTGGGCAGCGCCGACACGCTAAAGGCTATTTCGGGGTTGCCCACGTTCATCATGATCTGGGTATGGGTTTCGGGACAGTCGTCCAAGGTCGTTTCTTCAACGGAGAAAGGAATATCGCCCGCATAGACCCGACCCTCTTCTCCTTCTGCGCAGGAAACCGTAATGAGCTGTTCCGTTTGAATTACTTCGGTAGCATTACCGCAACCCACGATCGCCGGAATCCCCAACTCCCGCGCAATAATCGCTGCGTGACAGGTGCGTCCCCCCTGATCAGTGACGATCGCCGCCGCCTGTTTCATAATCGGCTCCCAATCGGGGTCAGTCTTCGCCGTTACCAGCACCTCACCCGGTTGAAAATCCTCAATTTCATCCACATCTAAAATGACGCAGGCACTGCCGGTGCCCACCATGGCCCCCACCGCCCGACCAGTCGTGAGCACCTGAGCATGGGCCGGTGTTTCCAATCGATAGGTTTGCAGCACATTCGTTTGTCGCTGGGACTGCACAGTCTCAGGCCGGGCCTGCACAATGAAGAGTTCGCCCGACTGACCGTCTTTGGCCCACTCGATATCCATTGGCGAATAAACGCCGCGCAGCTCGCTGTAGTGATCTTCGATGGTGCAAGCCCAATGGGCGAGCTGCAACACATCAAAGTCAGAAATGGCGTAGCGATGGCGTTCCCAACGGGGCACCTGGATGTTTTTCACCAACTTAGTGCCGCCGGTGTTGTAGATCATACGCAGGGCCTTGCTGCCCATCCGCTTACTCAAAATCGGCTGATGCCCCGTTTTGAGGGTGGGTTTAAAGACGCGATATTCGTCGGGATTCACCGTGCCTTGGACCACGTTTTCCCCTAGGCCGTAAGCGGCGGTCACGAGCACGGCATTTTTGAAGCCCGTTTCGGTATCAATGGAAAACATGACGCCGGATGTGGCCAGGTCTGACCGCACCATCTTTTGCACACAGACGGAAAGGGCCACCTCGAAATGGTCGAAGCCTTTGGTCTGACGGTAGGAAATGGCACGATCGGTAAAGAGAGAGGCGAAGCATTTTTTGCAAGATTCAATCACCTCTGACTCGCTATGGACATTCAGATAAGTTTCTTGTTGTCCGGCAAAGCTGGCATCGGGCAAATCTTCCGCTGTGGCACTAGAGCGAACGGCCACATCAGTGTCCGCACCGTAGCGATTGCACATCTCGCGATAGGCGTCGCGAATGGCAACTTCCAACTCTGGGGGAAAGGGGGCATGCAGGATGAGCGATCGCGCAATTCTCCCGTGCTCCTGCAAATTCGACACATTGGTGACGTCCAGGTCAGCAAAGAGCAATCGCAGCTTGTCATCTAGTTCATTGAATTGAATAAAGTGACGATAGGCATGTGCGGTCGTCGCAAACCCCGATGGCACATTGATGCCTTTAGGCACCAACTGTTGAATCATTTCGCCCAAAGAGGCATTTTTGCCCCCAACAATCGGCACATCCCTCAGGCGAATTTGGTCCAGCCACAAAACCAGATCTTGGGCCTTTTCAACTGTCGTAGAAATCATTCAAACCTCCGATCTTTAATGCTCTTATAAATCCTCATAAATGAAAGAGCGGACACCCTCTAGATTTACGCTTGGGCTTTTCCAGACATCTTAAATTCAATGAGCATAAGGTACCTTCTTAAGCTGAAGTTGTAGATTCAGCCAAGAATTAGCGTTTCTTGAATTACTAACTCAACGATTCGTATTCATGCACCATCAACTCCAGAACTAGTTTGGGATCAATATGTGGGGTAATTCCGGCAGCCAGTTCCCAAGCAATCTGAGCATTGCCAGAAGCATAGGTTAACGATCATTTTTCTTCTTCGAGAACATTCAAAATGTATTGATCGACCGTATATTTTTATCGTATGAAAATCCTGAATCTCTTTTAGAGAAAACCAACAAATCTTAGCTGAAAGCATTAACTTCAATAAACTGACTGGTGATACAGGTGATTCCTTATAGAAAGAAAATAAATCATGGTTAAGGATTTTAGAATCGCAAATCCTGAAACTCTAAAGCCGCGCTAAAGCTGAGTGCTTTTGCCTATTCTCATAATTGAATGAGCAAATAAACTTCTCTGCTGACTTCGGGATTTGCCACTTGGTAGCGCGACCACATTTGGGGCATAGCGTGCACCTCGTAGCAACGAAGACTTGCTGCACATTTGTCAGCGGAGCTTAAAGTAATGTTGGCGAGCTTGGTTACTCTGCACGTGCTGACGGATTGGCGTGATCGTTTTAGTCCCTTTTTTGAACTCGGTTGGCAGGCAGCGATCGCCCCTCCCGATGTTCTGACAGGCCTGTCGTTAGACGATCGCTCACCGGAGAATATTGAGCGATCGTTGCCCCTGCTGGAATGGATCACCCACACTTACTTCCAAACTCGGACTGACGGTTGGGAGCATGTACCAGACGGTCAGGTGATGCTGATCGGTTCCCACAACGGCGGCTTGGCAGCCCCAGACACCCTTGCGACGACCTACGAGTGGTTTCATCAATTTGGGACAGAGCGGCTGAGTTACGCCCTGATGGATTCGCGCATGTGGCGAGCGATGCCCCCAGTTGCGCGGATGGCGACTCATTTAGGGGCGATTCGCGCTGAGCCCCGAATGGCGATCGCGGCCTTAAAGCAGGGTGCCAGTCTGGCAATTTATCCGGGGGGGGCCAAGGATGTATTCCGTCCGTATTCCTTAAGGCACCGCATTTTTCTCAATGGCAACCAAGGCTTTGTCAAGCTGGCGCTGGAATATAAAGTGCCCATTGTGCCGGTGATTTCCCACGGGGCGCATGAAACATTGATTGTGCTGGCCGAGATTTACGACAACATTAGGGCGATCGCACCCGGCAAAATTCCCTGGCCGTTGGGCATCGATCCTAGTGTCATGCCCATTTATCTAGGCTGGCCTTGGGGCCTGGCGATTGGCCCCCTTCCCAATATCCCGTTTCCCCGTCCATTGCATGTCCGGATCTGTCCGCCAATTCAGTTTGCGCGATATGGACTGGAGGCGGCGCGCGATCGTGCCTATGTCGATGAGTGCTACCGACTAGTGGAAGCAACGATGCAGCAACAACTTGACCAGCTGGTTGCCGAGTGCGAGGGCAGCAAACCTTAACCGCAGAACCGGAACGACGGCAGAATGTAGCGGGCTAAACCGTCTTGAAAAATTTATTCGATGTCGGCTTCGTCCGATTGCCCAGAAACGCAGCCGTAGCGATAGTCGCCATAGACGATATCAGCCCCACAGAGAAGCGCCCCCTCAAAATTGACACTCACCAAAGTGGCATCACTCATGTCGGCCCCAATCATCAACGTATTGACAAACTGGGTGCGCTCTACAAAGGCTCTGCCAAAGCGGGTCTCATACAGCGAGGCATCGGTAAAGTCGCTCAAATAGATCAGGCTTTGGTCAAGTTGGGCTGAGTTGAAGTTAGCGGCGATCGCCGACACAGAGGTCAAATAAGCCCCGGTCAGGTTGGCCCCGCTCAGATCAGCACTATCCAAATTGGTTTGAAAGAAATTAGCGTCTGATAAGTCAGCTTGCTCCAGGTTGGCCCCACTCAGATCTAAGCGGCGCAAATCGGCACCTGACAAATCACACCGAGGACATGAACGCGTCTGCAGCAGTTGGCTTAACTCGGCCTCATCAAAGGCGCTGCTAGGCATCGACCAGGCGGCCACTCCTAACAGGGCAAACGCCAAGGTGGAGAAGAGAGACCAAGAGTGAGAAGGGCGATCGCAGAGCATCATCTAACTTTCCTATCGTTAATCAGACTTCTTTCAGAGAACTTTCCCTAGCATTCCCCACACATCACGCTCCGCTGAGCTTAAGACATATCCGCTGAAACACTTCTTCGAAAAGTCGCTGCATCCGGACAAAAGTTCCTAAATATTTTGGAACAAACTGCCTCTTTATTTCTAGATTCCCCCCATAATAGCCATGCCTCGAATAAGCATGGCGGATCAAGATTTGCGGGATTCTTCTTTTCTTCACCCAGCGTTGATCAAAGCTGCAGCGTTCCAGCGGATCCATGGCTTCCAAGGGCACTTGCGAATATCAGCAACCGTCTCTAATCAGAGTGAGATACAACGAGTAAATTATGAAATCAGTGAAAGCATTGAAATTAGTGGCAGCGGCAGCGGCTACCACCATCGGCATCATTGGAAGTTTTACTGCGGTTCAAGCCAGTAACTTTGACGCTGTCGAAGTCAACTCAAACAGTATGATCTCGGTCGCGATTCCTGGCGGTAGCCTGGTTCCCTACAAACTCTGGCTCATTCGCGAAACTCAGCCAGGGGCCAATTGTTTTGCGGTCAGTGGCAACAATCCTGGCATTGTCGAACCGCTGTGGCAAGTCAATAGTGGCTGCGGAGCGGGCTTCGATTCCAACGCCTATTCCATCCGCGTCGGCGGTGAAGAACTGCGCGGTCAATACTCCCTGAACATCCAAGAACGCAACGGCGAATTGGTCCTTTTGGGGCGGCCATTGCGAGGGCGATCGTTTGTCATTGGTCGGACCGGGGGCATCGTGCCCGGTGGCTTTATGGAAATTGAACTTGACCCCGGTTGGCGCATCACCCAACGCTCTTTTCAAGGTAGTCGGCTGAGCCACTTCTATTACACGAACGAGGCCCCGCTAGCGTCACTATTAGAAGGCGATCCCATCGCAACCGATCCCACGCCGCCCACAACTCCGCCACCGACCCGGCCCGAATATCCCTTCCCCGACATCCAGCGAGATATCTATGCGGCAGAGATTACCGCTGCCTTTAATTTAGGCATCGTCGCGGGTGGCACCGATGGCAACTTCGATCCGCTTCGGCCAGTGACCCGAGAAGAAGCGGCTTCTATTGTGGCGGAAGCGCTAATCACTCGAGGATTTACCATTCCTGACACAACGACGAGATCTCCCTTCCCCGATGTTGCGGCCAACCGTTGGAGTGCAGCCAAGATCTCGGCGCTGGCGAGTCGAGGCATCCTCGCGGGAGACCCTAGTGGCTTTTTCCGCCCTACGGATACGGTGACTCGGGCTGAGGTGATGTCAATGTTGCGTCGGGCTTCTGAGCAAATTGTGGCAGCAGGCTCCCAAGATGTGCGGGCAGCTACCCTGACCCCAACTGGAGATGTCTTTAACTTCTCTGACACCGCAGGGCATTGGAACCAGCAAACCATTGCCATGATGTCGGCATACTGCAATATCGCCACCCCTTACAACGAGCGGGGCACCGCGTTCCAACCAAATGCAGCGTCGTTGCGTAATTACACGACGGCAGCGACCTTCCGCATGGTCGATTGTGGCGCAACCCCGCTACCTTAGTTCGTCCTGTCTACCTAAAAACAGCCTGCAACGGTGAGTAGAATTACTCGTCGTGCAGGCTGTTTCGTGATGTCTGGTTAATGCTCGGTCTACAGCCTCAGCTGTTCAGCACCAGAGTGCCGGGCTCTGATTGAATAGGCACCAGATCCAACACATCTAGTTGAGCGCAATACTTCAAATCTTCTTCTTGATGCAAGCGCAGCAAGCGCTGACCATGGCTAGCACAGTGGAGCAGTTCTAGCAGAGAGTCTTGCCATTGCTCATACAGACTTACGGCGGCAATGGTGGAGTCATTGCCAGCCAGTTCTTTTAGGTCGCACTTTAAATCTATGACGAGTTGGTGGACGATCGCGCCCGCACAGACGGTATCTTCGAGGGAGTAGTCGCCCTGCCAGCCTGACCCTACTAGCCAAACCTCAGCCGGTTTTTGCTGGAGCACAAAATCAACAACGGCTTGACGAGTCGTGAGGGCAGCCGTAATGACCACAGGGGCTTGCTGAATGCGCTGAAGACAGCGAGTGCCGTTGGTGGTGCTCATAAACAGGTGTCGACCGTGGGAGCGCTCTTGGGTATGGTCGAGTGGTGAGTTGCCAAAATCAAACCCATCAACTTTGGCGCCACCTCGTTCTCCGGCCAGCAAGCGCTTGTCTGCGGGGAAATCATTGCTTTTAGTGCGCAGCTCATCCAGGTCGCTAAAGACGTGAATGGACTCAGCTCCAACGTTAAAAGCGGCTGCCATCGTTGAGGTAGCGCGGAGGACGTCGATCGCGATCGCGCAATCGGGTAAGTTTCCTTCCGGAACTTCTTCGGGGGTGTGATAGACAAATACCTTCACAAATCAGGGATGCTCCAACATAGTTACCGGTGCCAATTTTTTATTCTAGGTGCAGACCATCCCAAAAGGTGATCAATCTTCTGTGGGGTAACGATGGAAGATCGGCATGATGTAAGCGCCAAGTCCAATTCCAGCGATCGCGCCAAACAAGGTCATGCGCACATTATCCATCGGCCACCAGTCGAAACCTTGCAGCGCCAACTCGGCTGGATAGACCATGCACAGCGCAAATGTCAGACCAAAGCCGACCAGACCATACTGATCGAGCCAATAGGCCGATTGTCCGCGATCTCGCTGATAAAGCAGGCGCATCCCAATGAGCCCGAAAATCGTGCCGTAGCAGCGCATACACACAGCAGCGATGTGGTCACCGGCTAGTGCCACCCCCATATCCGGTTGGGGACAAACTTGCTGCCCCATGAAATAGATGATGTCGCTAATTTGGCCCAAAATGGGCAACCCCGATGCGGCCAAAAAAGGCGCGGCAAATGGTCCACTGACCATGGCCACCAACACCAAATCAGCAAACCAGCTTAACCAAGTCCGCTGAAGCGGACGCGCAGAAACAGAACCTTGCATCGTGGCAACGACTCACTCACCGTTAATGATTGTAAACACTCAATCCCCGTCTTGTTCGTGATCGCGAATTTTTCGGCTACTGGCTTGGCGGCTGATGAACATCGCAGCGACGGGTTCTTACCTAGAGCCAAATTCGGCAACGCTAACATCAGCGCTCCCGCTAGCCGCGATTTTTGATGGTCATCACCTGCACGATTTGGAGCGCAGTGTCGCCAGGAATTTCGAGAATTCGATACAGGTCATCCAAAAAGGCCTGCTCTTGAGCTGTGACCGTACCGTCGGACAAGACGAGGTCAGTAGCGACAGCGAAGGCCGTTTCCCGCAAATCGGTCGGTAGCTGTGCTTTGGCTAAATCGATCAGCTTGCCTGGCCCCTGCAACTTCAACAATGACAGCAGCTTGTCAAACATGCGATGCAGCACTTCATGGGAATAGCTCTGAAACAAATGCATGCGTTCGAGCATATGGGTCATGTCGCGCCCTTCT
>CAZFWL010000066.1:0-9309 GCA_964522775.1 uncultured Halomicronema sp. | reverse complement strand
GCATCAGTTCATCTCAACAAGCGACAGGCCTTGAACGGCCTCTAGAAACAGTTGTCCCGACAAAAAGCGGCACTCGGGCGCGGGTGGCGAAAGCTGCAATCACACTGGCTATGGTCAATCACCGTTCCACATCAAGATCTGAGACTGCCTTAGCGAGCGGCATCACTCAGGCTTTACTGCATCAGGCTCTCAATGAAGTCTCGACAGCGATTTATATCAAAGATCGGCAACAGCGATTGCGATTTGTCAATCAAGCCTGTTGCCGACTTGTGGGCCAGTCCCAGCATGATTTGATCGGTGCGACAGAAGCAGACTTACTCTCCCCGGCGATCGCTCACCGTCTTGAGGCACTAGATACCGCTACTTGGCAGGGTCACACAGGTCCTGCTCCGGTCACAGTCATGTTGACACCGGAGGAGCAATTACCTTGCACAGCCACCCGCCGCACCCAGCTAGCCACCGATGGTCAATCACTCATCTGCTATTTAGAAGCAGTCACCGCCAGTGCTCCAGCAACCGCAATCAGCCTGGCAGAGGCTTGGCCCAGTGCCCAGCTAGAAGCGCTCTTGGCCAATGTGCCCGCAGTGATTTATCAGCTCCAGCGCTGCTCTCTGGGGAACTTGCAGTTTGGGTTCATCAGTCCAGGCGCGCATGAAGTCTTTGGGTTAGCCACTGACCTCATCTTGGCAAATGCCAGCCAAATATTAGATCGCATTCATCCCCTTGATCGCCCCCGCTTTGAGCAGACGTTGCTGGAGTCAGCAGAAACCTTGGTCGCCTGGCGTTGGGAAGGGCGCTATTACCGACCCAATGGTCAGGTCGGTTGGCTGCAGACCGTAGGCCGGCCGCAAGTTAGCTCCACAGGCGCAGTGTTGTGGGACGGCCTGATGATGGATGTAACCAGCCGCAAACAGGTTGAAGCCGCCACGATTGAACAAGCCGTGATGGAACAGGCGATCGCGGATAATGAAACCCGCTTTCGCACCATTACAGAAACCATTCCTGGGGCGCTGCTGCAACTACGGGTACTGGATAACGGCTACGCGATCGACTTTGTCAGCGATCGCATTCAAGCGCTCACCGGATTGGCCCCAGCAGATTTAATGGCCGATGCCCAAAAGTTCTTAGATCGGCTCCATCCGCGCGATAGTCAGCGCTTTCAGTCCACCATCAATGCCGCCGCCCAAACCCTGAGTCCTTGGAAATTTGAAGGGCGGATTGTGGCACTCAATGGTGAGACTCGCTGGTGGCGCTTGGATGCGATGCCCGTGCCCCAAGAGCTAGGCGAAGTTGTATTTTGTGGCGTACTGCTCGATGTCACCGAGCGCAAAAGTATCGAGGAAGCGTATCGCGAAAACGAACGCCAGCTCCGCATGGCTCTCCAAGTTTCAGACATGGGGGTGTGGACGTGGGACATGGCAACGGATCAGGTGAACTGGACAACGGAACCCGGCACACTGTTTGAAGCATCAGCCGTGAGTTTTTGCGATACTTTCAACACTTACTTGCAGAATGTGCACCCCCACGATCGCGATCGTTTGAAAAAAGCGGTCAGTCGAGCTGTCAGCACCGGCCAAGAGTATCAAATTCAATATCGGTTCTTACTCGGAGATGACACCACCCGCTGGGTAGAAGAACGAGGCGGACTGTGGCGTGATCCCGACGATTTAGTGCTCGGCTTGATGGGTACCGTCATCGACATTACTGATCGCCGTCTGGCTGAAGCCGCTCTCAAAGAAAGCGAAGAACGCAACCGCACCCTAGTCAATAATATTCCCGGCGTGGTGTATCGCTGCAAAGCTGATGCCAACTGGACCCTACTGTTTCAAAGTGATGCGATCGCTGATATGACTGGCTATCCGGTCGATCACCCCATCCATCAAGAAGAATGGCGGTTAATTCATGCAGCTGACCGCGATCGCGTTGACCAGGAAATCACGACCGCGATCGCCCGTCGCCAACCTTTTGAGGTGGAATATCGCATCTGCCATGCCGACGGCAGCACCCGCTGGGTCTTGGAAACTGGGCAACCGATTACCGACGGCACTGGCACCGTCCAACTTGTCGATGGCGTCTTGACTGACATCACCCGCCGCAAAGAATCAGAAACCCAACTGCAAGAGCTCGCCCGTCGCCAAGGGCTAATCAATCGCATCTCAACCCAGATTCGCGACTCATTGGAACTAATGCCGCTGCTCCAAACCACAGTTGAGGCAGTGCGCCGCCAATTAGTGACTGATCGCGTCGTCGTATATCGCTTTCAAGCCGACTGGCAAGGGGAAGTCATTGTTGAAGATTGTGAACCAACCTTGCCCTCGACTCTGGGGGCGATGGGCACCGACAACTGTTTTCCCACGGGGCTAGCCGATGATTACCTGCAAGGCCGCGTGCGCAATATTCCTGACATTTATCAAGCCGGCCTAGAACCCTGCCATGTGCAGTACCTCGAAAACTTGCAGGTGCGGGCCAATTTAATCGTGCCGATTTTACTCAAGCAGCAACTTTGGGGCCTGTTAATCGCTCATGAATGTCGGCGACCACGACAGTGGACCGTAGGAGAAGGTGAATTGCTTAAAGCTTTGGCCGATCAAGTCGGGATCGCAATTGGCCAAGCCGATCTTTACCACCATGCTACTGAAAATGCTGTCCGGGCGCGGCAACAGGCCGCAGACCTCAAAGCCACCCTTGCTGAGTTGCAGCGGACCCAATCACAGCTCGTGCAAACCGAAAAAATGTCGAGCTTAGGGCAATTGGTCGCAGGGGTCGCCCATGAAATCAACAATCCAGTGAGCTTTATTGATGGCAACGTGGCCCACGCAGCTGAGTACGCCACTGACCTGCTAGCGCTGGTTGCCCATTATCGCCAAACTTATCCGGATCCGCCGCCCGCCTTACAGCAGGCCATTGCTGCAATTGACCTGGAGTTTCTAGCCGAAGACTTTCCCAAACTGCTGACATCCATGCGGATCGGGGCAGAGCGCATAAAAAGTATCGTGGCGTCACTGCGCACGTTTTCACGCATGGATGAGGCTGACATCAAAGCCGTGAATCTGCATGACGGGCTCGACAGCACTCTGATGATTTTGCAGCATCGCCTCAAAGCCAACAGCGATCGCCCACAAATTCTCCTAGAACGCCACTATGACGACCTCCCAATGGTGGAATGTTATGCCGGGAAGCTCAACCAGGTATTTATGAATTTGTTGAGTAACGCTATTGATGCTTTAGATGAGCAACTCACAGCTGGAAAGCAACTAACGCCGCCGCAGTTAGCGATCTCGACCGCGCAATTAACGGCCGACCAAGTCCGCATCACGATTACCGACAATGGAGCAGGCATCGCACCAGAAAAGCAACAGCGAATTTTTGAACCGTTCTACACCACTAAACCCATTGGCAAAGGCACTGGCATCGGTCTTTCCATCAGCTATCAAATCGTCACCGAACAACATCGCGGCACTTTGACTTGCGAATCAAAGTTGGAGCAAGGCAGCACCTTTCACATCACGATTCCGGTTCGGCAAGGCACCACATAAGGGATAGTTGGCCCATCATTACTCGTTGCGAAAGTCACTAAGATCGCGCCCCGGCAGCCTTTCCATAGCACTTAATACGGCTTGCTGCGCAGCCAAAATATCGCGCTCCTCACCCCCTAAATAAAGCCGTCCAAAGCTGCCCACTGAGGTAATTTGGAGAATGTTAATCAAGGCCGCTTTTTCCGCTTCATTCGCCGCCAGCGAAGCATAGGCTGCAGGCTCTACTTCAAACACGTAGAGCGTTTGCCCGGCGACAATCATGTTGCCGCGTCGAGTACGATTGATGAGCTGCACATGGTGGGAATCGAGATTGCGAATGACTTGACTCGACTTTACCTGTGGGCGCAAGCAGTCACGCCGATCAACCCCCAAGGCATCCAACATGGCCTGACTCGCAGCGCGGATTTCGGCCTGACTGCTGGAGTGAATTTCTAACGTGCCATAGAGTCGCTCGACCATGAGCACTGCTGGCCGGACCACCGCCGATTTGAGGGCGATATCCATGAGGCGGTTGACTTCAATTCCAGGGGCAATTTCGATCCATAGAGAGGAATCGCCAGGCAAAGGTAAAAAACCAACTGACACCGTTCCCATAAAAGCAGCGTGCTGCGGTTGCAAACTGTCAATGTATACGTAGCTGCGCAGATCAACGCCCAAATCCTTCGGTGCTCCTGTGTCTCCCAAGTCAGTATAACGGGCCGTGAGGCAGAGACGTTAACCGCTAGCAGCGGATTACGTCATGACTACAGACCACCTGAAATCGTCAGCATCAAGCGTCTGCTGGCCGAGCCTGCAAGCGAATCCAGGGATCATCCACGACCGCGATCGCGCCTCCCGGAAATGGATCCGTTTGGCTGCGATTGGGGGCAGTCAGCAACGCCACCACTTTTTCCACCTGATCAAATTGCGGCGATGTCGGTAACTGAGCGCCTAACCATTGGCGGATGACGCGACGTTGTAGCGCCAGCGGCTCAGAACGCAGCGATCGCCGTTGTATCTGCTCAGCCACCACACACTGCTGATAAACCCGACGGGCCGCAGCCTTGAGATAAGCGGCTTCCGCTGACAAAATTTCGGCAGTCTGCGCCAAAGTCGAATCAGCTTGAGGATTAAAATGCGTTCGTAAAGTCGGCAAAACGTCTAAGCGGAGACGATTGCGACTGTATGTGCGGTCTTGATTCGTCGCGTCTTCCCAGACTGGCAGTTGGTAGTCCTGACAAAACTTGCCTGTTTGCCCGCGCGTGACATTGAGGAGTGGACGAACCAAAGCAATACCGGGTGTATGGGGGCTGAGAGATCGCTGCCAGGTCAGCGCTTGCAAACCATCCAAACCACTGCCCCGAACCAGATTGAACAACAGCGTTTCAGCGCGATCGCTAGCGGTGTGTCCCGTCACCACATGGGTACAAGCTAACGTCGTCGCCATTTCCGCGAAGACTTGATATCGCCACTCACGCGCCGCCGCTTCGCTCACGGGAGGTGTTGTAGCCTTTTTGACCGTATGGGACAAGCCCAACTTCGTGACCCACTGCGCCACAAACTCAGCATTGGCTGCCGCATCCTCACGCCAGCGATGGTTGCAGTGAATAGTGTGTAGTTGCCACCGCCATTTGGGCTGTAAATCGACCAGCAATCGCAACAGGCACTGAGAATCTTGTCCGCCGGAAACCGCGACCAATAACCGCGCTTGCTGCGGCAGTAGAGCCGGGGCAAAAGCATAAGACGTTGTCTCATCACTCCCCCGCCGCGATCTCAAAGTCTGGTGCAACTGCGCATGTAAAGGACTCCAGGGCTGCATGGCTGTAGGCTCCTTATCCGACCCGAAGCTCTGTCAACAATTTACTTTTCGATTTGCCAACACAGTACAGACATCCTGCTCTAACATGGCATGACGAAGCCGCTTTTTCACGACGCTGTCATCAATTATGAGCTTGGATTCTATCCCCAAAAATGTGGACACCGAGTCTACCGAGGCCGCTCCAGAGCCCGCCAAAGCCGAGGTTGATCCCGCTCAGCAGGTGCGGTTTAAAACCCAAAACGGCAAGATTTTGCTGCTCTTGCCTCCTGAACCGACAGACAATATAACTTCACCCTGGGAAGAAGTGTGGGAGCAGCTCAAGCATCGACTGACCGCCGGGGAGCGATTTTGGCAACCTCACACAGCGGTGCAGCTTATAGCGCGCGATCGCCTGCTCGATGCCCGCCAGCTTCAGGCCATTGCCGATGCGCTTACTGAGGCGGATCTGATCCTTAAACGAGTCTATACAAGCCGTCGCCAAACCGCCGTCGCCGCTGTCACTGCTGGCTACTCTGTAGAGCAACAAGCCTCTGTTAGCCACCTCACTCAGACCACTACACAGCCCGGTACCGCTCTTGACGATCCGCTCTACCTGCAAAGCACCATCCGCTCTGGAATGGAAATCCGCCATGCAGGAACGGTGGTGATTTTGGGTGATGTCAACCCAGGCGGCAGTCTAGTGGCCGAAGGAGACATTGTCGTGTGGGGACGGCTGAAAGGCCTGGCCCATGCGGGTGCTAAAGGGAACCGCCGCTGTCGCATCATGACCCTGCATATGGAGCCCACCCAGCTACGGATTGCCGACAAAGTTGCCCGCCCACCCGAACATCCACCAGCTGAATATCTGCCCGAGGTCGCTTACATCGGTGAGGGCGGCATTCGCATTGCCCCAGCTCAAGAGTTTGCGCGCTGGCTGACAGAGCATCAGGGATAACTCACAGGCTTTATGGATAGGCGCGATCGCCCGTCTTCGTCAACTAATTCAGGACTACGCTGTTAGGCCCCATACCTATTAAGGTGTGTATTTTTGTACACAACTTACGGGGAGCACTAGCCTAAAATGAAGTCATACAACGCTTCCGTATAGAGTGCGAACGCCATCAAATATCCTGGGAGGTCACGCTGATGTTGGTTGTCATGATGAAAGATCAACTTATTGCTCCTTCCGCTGTGTGCCAAACCTGCTTGATGGCTGATCAAGCAGGACAGCCTCGTTTTCATCATGGTCGCTTGACCTGCGGACGCTCCCTAACCAATCTTCAGCAAGGACAGCCCCCTCAGTATGAATGCCAAATGGGCTTCAAAATTGCGGATATTAACTGATTCAGCAACTTTGCGACAGAGATTCAAAGGAGAAATTGGCTATCCCTTCTGCCCTCTAGCAATTTGTCCGCTAGCATATGTATATTATTTGTTCGCGGAGGCTGAGCGCTCTCTATGACTTGGCGTGGCACTACAACAGCACAGGATCGCTTCTTTGCTTGCTTGCCTTATTTACTGCCCCTGATCGAAGTTTCTTTGTTGGGCATGTCGTTTGCGTATAGATCTGGCATTGGTCTCTTCTCCCAGTTTCCGGCCTTGGGCTTGATTTTGGTGCCACTCAGCCCCCTGATTCGCATTTACACGGGCTTTCCCTTTGCGGGTCTGATCGTGTTCATTCTGCTGCTGACGTTAGTTGTGCGTAATACCAATATCAGCCACTTCATTCGTTTCAATACGATGCAGGCGATTTTGTTAGATATTTTGCTAATCCTGGGACAAATCATTCTGGATTTAGTGTTAGTCCCTACTCTCGGCACAGGTCTGTTTGTCGATACCATTCTGAATGTAGTGCTGCTAGGCATTCTCAGTGCGGTAGCTTTTTCGGTGGTGCAATGCATTCGTGGCGAATACCCCGAAATTCCTACGCTCTCTGAAGCGGTTCACATGCAAGTTCGCTAGTTCCTACCAACGGCGCCCAGCCATCCTAACTTCCGAACACTGTTTGAAATGGTTCTTCTATTAACGGAGAGCCATTTTTGCTTAGGGGGTTTGGCATGGTGCCGCGACGCGGTTCTGTTTGCTCAGCGCTGAGATTGTGAGCACTACCAACTCTGCGATTCCATCGAATCCATCATTTCACCAGAATCGAGGGAGTCCATTGAAAGCAACTGTGCTGGTACGGGGCGCGCCTGAACAGAATTTTCGAGGGAACCAATGCCTTCGATTTCGACTCGTACGCGATCGCCAATCGCTAACGGCCCAATCCCTGCCGGAGTTCCCGTCAGCACCACATCCCCCGGCAAGAGCGTCATAATCTGACTAATGTGGGCCACCAACGCTTCCGGCGAAAAAATCATGTCACTAATTTCGCCAACCTGAACCGGCTCAGGATGCTCATTCAAGAAGGTTTGCAATTTGGCCTCAGGGTTGAGTTCGCGCACAATCCAAGGGCCGAGGGGACAAAAGGTGTCGAATCCTTTAGCACGAGTCCATTGGTGATCGCGGGCCTGCAGATCGCGAGCAGTCACATCATTGGCGATGGTATAGCCCCAAATTTTGTCTTGCGCCATGTCGTCATTACAGTCAATGCAGCGATCGCCAATCACTAGCGCTAACTCCCCTTCATAGTCCACCCGTTGCGACTGCGGCGGATATAGAATCGGCGTCTCGGTAGCAATAACTGCAGTCGACGGCTTCATGAACAGCAGCGGCTCCTCCGGCAGTTCACCCCCCATTTCGGCAACATGTTTAGCGTAATTCTTACCGACAGCAATAATTTTCGACGGCGCACAGGGAGCCAGTAGCTGGTAACTATCCACGTCTAAAACCGTGTCAGTGACCTCTCCCTGTAGCCAAGGTGGCGCATCCAACACCCGCACACTGCGATCAGATTGCAGGAGTCCATAGTGGAGTGGCCCCGCCTGCGATTGAACTCGAACGTACCGTTGCGCCATGGATTCCTTCAACTACTGGTGATATGATTGTAAATCCTTGCCTTTTAGCCAATTGCCTAGCGCTCTACTAACCAGAGCGTTGCCTGAGGCCATTTATACCGGGAAAGGCCATTTGTCCACAAGGAGCACAGTTATGAAAAGCATGATGTACGAGACCATGTACATTCTGCGACCCGATATTCAAGAAGAGGTCGTAGATGGTGAGATTGCTCGTTACCAAGAAATTTTGCAAGAGAACGGCGCAACGATTTTAGAAACTCAGCATCGTGGCAAGCGTCGTTTGGCCTACGAGATTCAGAATCACCGCGAAGGCATCTACATCCAGATGAACTATCAGGGACCTGGCAATGTAGTCGCCCCGATGGAACGAGCTATGCGTCTGAGTGAGAATGTCATTCGTTATTTGACCCTCAGAGTACCTCTAACAGAAGACTTTTCTGAATCTGATGGCTTGCCTGCAGCTGAAGCAGTTGGTGCTTCTCCTTCGGCACCGCCTCCTGGTGCTGCTTAAGGCATTGTCCAGCACAATTCAATAGTTTGATAAAACCGCCGCTGTAAGTTAGACACTTCAACAGCGGCGGTTTTGCTATGTCGAGTGGTACATCGCTTTCAGCGAATGTTGATACTCGCGGCGGAATGCACTGACAAACATAAACAATTTGCCACAAAGAGAAATTCTAACCAGAATCCCGGTTACAAAAGGGAGTGGCGATCGCTGCCGACGCGTAGAGAATCAGAGGGCACACCATGGCAAAGAAAGATCCCTATGTTGAATTTCTAAAAGAAGATTTCAACGATCTATTTGGTCAGATGGAACTGACCGCGATTCAACGTAAGTTTTTAGCCTCCCGGTGGTTGGATCAGGTGCTGTGGATGGAAAAAAAGGCCAACCAGTGTCGCGATCGCCACTATCGACTGCGGCTATCGGCCATCATTCTAGGCGTGATTGTGCCCATCTTGATTGGCATCAATCCCGGTAATGAAAGAGCCGAAAAGGCGCTGCAATACGCCACGATTAGCCTGAGCGCAATCGTCGCTG
>CAZFWL010000065.1:0-9551 GCA_964522775.1 uncultured Halomicronema sp. | reverse complement strand
AGCGATCGCGAGCTACAAGCAGAGCTACAGCGCCTAATGGCCGAAGTAGAAACGGGTACGCCACCAGTGACAAATCGCTCCTCTAGCCAAGCCAGCACGCCAGCAACATCGCCCCAAACCAAAGGCGCACTATCTAATATCAAAGCCAATTTCTTTTTGCCTTTATGGATCCTGGCAATTCCCTGGGCGCAGGAGATTGTTGATCAACTGTTTTTTGGTGGACAGTGGAATTTAGTGCTCCATCCTCGTAGCCTGGACGGTATTCCCGGTATTTTCTTGTCGGCTTTTTCTCACAGCGGTTTTATCCACCTCATTAGCAACTCGATTGGGTTCGCCATCTTTAGCTGGCTGATTCTGGCTAAAAGTCGGCAAGATTATTGGACAGTATTGCTAATCGGCTGGCTCGGCGGTGGCGCTATCTCCTGGCTAGTTGGTCCTACGAGTGTTCATGGCTTGAGCGGAGTGGTGTATACTCTCTTCGGCTATTTGCTCGTTATTGGCTGGCTAGAGCGGCGGGTTATCCCACTATTAATTTCGGTCTTTGTTTTGCTGAATTACAGCGCTACGTTGTGGGGGGTGCTACCGACGAATCCCATGGTGGCCTGGTGGGGACATCTCATTGGGTTGATATTGGGCATATTTGCGGCCTACGGCGTTTATCGTGAGCCTAAAAAGCGTTCCTAAGTTTTGCGTTTGTTCCAGTTCACAGTTAGTGAAGAGCCGCCAGCCTCATTGGTGATCGCTCAACTGGGCAGCGCCGGGGGGACGAAGTTGCCAGAAACTATCTCCACACTACTGCTCCTGATGTAACTGCCTGTTGGATCAGGAGCAGTAGAAAAGCGACCTATAGGCAGGATGAATGTCATGACGATGGGCAAATGATCGTTCAAAGTTTACGAAGCATTCTCAGTGAATTAAGGCTGAACTCTTGGGGACGTTCAGCACGGGAATGACCTGGCTGCTATAGGAATGGGGTGGTTTCAATAGACAACGTAAAGAAAATTTGGGTTGTATGGACTGGCTTGAACGAGTTTGATCTTATACATTTACAGCAGCCGAGGAAACTCTGACGATATTGGCCTAAATTTCGGTTGGCAGGGTCGTTAGGGTTGGCATATTCCAAGTTGGATGCTGTGTGAGGAAAAAAATGTCAATCACCGTCAATGGATCGCTTTGGGGTGCGATGACGCTAGCCGTTGGAGTTTGGGCCAATCCTGGCGCGATCGCGGCTCCGACGAGTGCATTACTGGATGAAACGACCGCCACTCGACAACCATTCACTGATGTGCCAACGGATCAACCCGCATCGCCTGAGATCGCGTCCCGTTTGACCGACTTACCCTCTTTACCAACTAGGCAACAAACCCAGATTGCCGGGCTCCCTTTCACCGATTTAGAAACCGAGACCACTCGTCAGAATACTGGCGGCACAACGGACATTTGGTTGACGCCGGATTCTGAGTCAACATCACCCGTCGATGCGGAGAGTTCGGAAAGCATAGAAACGGCTGACGAACCGCAACCCGAGCCTGCCCTTGAGCTGCGTAGCCCCCATCCGGTAGCGCAAACGATCACGGTTAACGAGTTATCGGATATCAGCCCCAATCACTGGTCTTTTGGGGCGGTGCAATCATTAGTCGAAGACTATGACTGCTTAGAAGGCTACCCCGACAGCACCTTCCGGGGCGATCTCGCCATGACGCGCTATGAGTTTGCTGCTGGCTTAAATGCCTGCCTCGATCAAGTGGTGAGGTTGCTACCAGAAGATCAGGAAACGGTAGCGGCCTTGGTACAGGAATTTGACACTGAGCTAACCACCCGAGTCGATGAATTGGAAGCCACCGTTGCAGAACTGCGAGCCAATCAATTTTCTTCAACTACTCGACTCTTCGGTCAAGTTATTTTTGGCCTCCAAGGACGATCGAATAACACGGCAGACTTTTTTCCGGTGGACGGTGTGGCAGAAACCGAAGATCCGGGTGGTGGCAGCCTGACCTTCTATTCCAATGCTCAGCTGTCATTGCTGAGTCGTTTGAGCCGCCGTGATCTGCTGCTGATCAGTTTGCAGGCGGGACAGGGCAACAGCTTGTTCGATCCGGGCAGCAACGGGGCGCTGGGTCTCACTAACAATATTCGCCTTGCTTACGAAGGGGAAACCGACTTGAGTGTCGAGCTCACTGACTTGACCTATCGGCGCTTAATTGGCGATCGCTTTGCCCTGGTAGCTGGCGCGGCAGGGGTTAACTCAGTCAGCGTCTTTCGGGGGCCGAGTGAGGCTGAGGGAGCTGGTTCTGGCCCACTCTCTTTGCTGGCGCAACGCAACCCTATTCTCAGTATTGGTAATGGCGACACTGGCGTCGGATTTGACTGGCAGATTATTGATCGACTGAGTCTGCAAGGAGTATATGCTGTAGCGGATGGTAACGACCCAGGCGAAGATACTGGCTTGTTTGCGGGCGATCGCACCCTAGGCTTTCAGCTCACTGCTTCCCCCCTTGACACCGTAGACCTCTCGTTGAACTACATCAACAGCTACAGCGAGAATGGCAACATCGGCACTGGTATTGGGGATACGCAACTCACCGCAGGCGATGCCCTCACAACCAACGCCTTTGGCGGCACCGTCGAATGGGACGTGACCCCTCGGTTTACCCTTGGCGGCTGGGGCGGCTACACTACCTCCGTCACTCCGGGCGAAGACGGTTCAGTTGAAACCGTCAATTGGATGACCTTTCTAAACTTTCCGGATCTGTTTGGTCCTGGCAACCTAGGGGGCCTGTACCTGGGACAGCCTCCGCGCATTACCGACAGCGATTTGCGCCAGGGTCAAAATATTCCCGACCTGTTAGCGGGCAACTTGGGCGATCCGGGGGGGCGATCCGATGCCACTCTGCATATCGAGGCGTTTTACCGTTACCAGATGACCGACAACATTAGCCTCACTCCTGGCGTCATCGTTTTGGTCAATCCCGATAACACAGCAGGTAGTGACACGATTACCATCGGCGCGTTGAGAACGACGTTCCGGTTCTAGCGATCGGCAGCTTCAAGCATGAGGAGACCCATGGTCACTTTTTTGACCAACAGACATCGCCTTGAGCAATTTGGGTCTCCTCATGCTTGGGAACTCACATGCCAAGCTAACGTCTTATAAAGTTAACGACTCTGATGGTTGTTGTTCGTCGGTTCATCTGAGTATAGTTAGCTAAAAATTACACCTGTTCTTGCCCTTCCATCCCCGAAACTTGAGCCACTGTAAAAGGAGTCCAGCAGATGAGTGTTTCTCGATCTTGTGCAGTTCCTCTCTTGGGATTAGCCAGCAGCCTTGCCCTGGCTGTGACGGCAAGCCCTAGTTGGGCCCAGCTCAGAGTTACCGGGGGCGGGGTGGTGCTCAATGATGTTGATGTTTTTGTGCCTACCGACGGCACCATCGAAAATAGTCAAACCCCGAATGCAACTGACACGCGTGCTGTCATCTACAACAGTGAACTCGACGATGGCACCTTGACGATTGATACACGTCGGGGCAACATCCCTGCGGATGCGATTTTTCGCCTGAGCACCCTGCCCACGATCAGCACGGCTGGTGACGGCTCACCGGCCACCGCTGACAATCTCCCCGAAAATTTTGTCGGGGCGCAGGGTGAAATGCTAGGGACTTTGTCGTTTCGGGCGATCGGCCCCTCAGGTGCCCAGTTTGTGAACGTGCCCACGGAATTGCAATTTGAGGTGCTCAGTCCTGACATGCTGATGACCGGTGGCGATCCGTTTACGGAATACCGGGCTGAAAACTACATTCTGCAAGAGACTGGCTTTGTCACTAGGGCCTCAGGCGTTGGTGTGGTGCGACGACGCACACCCGTAACCCTTGTGCAATATCAAGAGGATCCGACCGAAGCTGTTGACAGCATTGTGCTCAACAATTTTATCCCCGCCAGTGAGTATGAAGCGGAGCGGGCAGGCGTGAGCTATGAAGTGGACTCCGTCGAATTTTCCTTTGAAGATGGCAACATCTTTGCCCCACCTGGCTTGTTTGCCCGGGGTGGCAGTCCCAATCGGGATATGGATGACGATGATTTTGAGAGTGATAACTTCGACGATGATGACATTGTTGAGGTAAGCAATACAGTGCTGGTGAGCCGTGCTTTTACCAGTACGACCCGCGTCGAATCTATTAGCATTTTCAACAACATTGCCATCATTAATCTGCCAGCTTTTGAAGACATCGAGTTTGATGATGACTTCGGCGATGACAATGATGAGTTCGACAATGACGACGATAACGAAGACGACGATGACGGTATCGTGGTGAACCCGAATGATGGCAGTAGTCAATTCCTTCCGGTCTTACCGACCCGCTTTATCGCGATCGGCATTTTTGTTTTCAACAATGTGCCCTCGGGCCGTTGGGTTGATCCCCCCCTCGCTGACGGCTTTGAGTACACCATGACACCGCGCGATGTACCTGTGGGTGTCGGCAGTCGCGTCTTTCCAGGCATGACGGGCGTTGGTGAAGCCGATGATTCCGTTTTTACCCGAGTCAGTGGCTTCCCCACGGGCGTTGATGCGGACGATACCTTTGAGGTGTCGGTTGATGGCATTGTGTTGGGTGACTTTAGCCCTGGCGATACCCTTAGCTTCAGTGATTATGCCGATCAGTTAGGCGATCTCTTAGTCGATGGCGGAGTCACCCAGTTTACGGTGAGCGAAATCAATCCCGCTGTGGACTCCAGCAATCCAGTAGCATTCCCACTACGGGTCGACTTCAACACGCCGACTGCGAGCTTTGAGATGCAAGCGCTGGAAGCTATCGCTGCCGAAGATGTACCTCAGGTGTCTCGCATTGCGGAATAAACCGTCTATCAGTTAATCCTGTTTCTTCGTGATCACGGCCGACTCAACCTGTCAGCCGTGATCGCTTTTAAGGGCCGTCAGGCTCAACTGGGGCAAATTTTCTTGGATGCAGTTTGAATTGCGACTGCGCCAAAAAGTTTTCATCGAGTGGTTGGCGACTGCCTTGATGGCGTTGAAACAACATTGCAAAGGCTCCCGATCCTAAGCCAGATTGAGGCCAGAGACGATAACAAGGCAACGCGGTGAGATGGGACTGGAATTCCGCCAATGTTTTGACCGGAACCCCTCGAAACTCGGGAAAGCGCTTCAGAAACCACTGGCAAACTTGTTCATTCTCTTGGGGCGCATAGGTGCAGGTTGAGTAAAGCAAGTAACCATTTGCTCGCACCAGTTGAGCCGCGTTGGCCAAGATTCGTTTTTGTCGGTTCGCATTGCGATTGAGTGTGACTTTGTGAAAACAGCCAGGGACATCCACGCCTTTTGCCAGCAGCGACTGTCCTGAACAGGGCGCATCGACCAACACTAACTGGGCCGAGTCAGGTAAATGTTCTGCCAAGGCGGCTGAATCTCGATTGAGCACGATCGCATCCATCGCCCCGCAACGCTTGAGATTGGCAATTAGAATTTTGACCCGCTTACGAACCACCTCGTTACAAAGTAAGCGTTGGGGGCGTCGCATTACCCAGGTACATAAGCTTTTGCCACCAGGGGCTGCGCAAAGATCGATCGCCACCTCAATTGGCTCAGTGATCGCTTGCATCAGAGACGCTGCAAACACGGACGAGAAATCCAGACAGTAGTAGTAGCCCTGATCATGGAGCGGGTGCTGACCGGGACGACGATCGCCATCCAACCGTTCGACTTGGGACGGTTGCCATGACAAAGGCGGCAGTGTCAGCCAATCAAAGTCATCGGGCTTGGGGCGCGTCCATAAAATCGTCGGTGCCAGCGGTAGGGGCTTAGTCAATGCCTGAATGAATGCAGTGCGATCGCGCTCCTCAACAAACAACTTTGCCGCCAGCTTTAGGAGCGACTTCGAAGGCTCAGGCATCGCAGCTATCCAACGAAAAGCACATCACAATATATCCACCACTCAACCGCTACCCCCATGCTGTCAGGTCTCGATCCCATAACGCGGCCAACCCTTTAGACTGTAAAGAGATGTAAAACTTGGCTCGTCATGTTTACAACCTGGCTTGATAACAACAGTTGGCTGTGGGAAATTGCCGACCAAAAGATTTTAGTTGACCCCTGGCTCATCGGCGCATTGACCTTTGGTAATGCTGATTGGCTATTTAAGGGTGAGAAAACGCAGACCGTTCCCCTACCCAACGATGTTGACTTCATCTTGTTGACCCAGGGACTGCCTGACCACGCCCATCCAGAAACTTTACAAGCCCTCGATAAATCTATTCCCGTGGTGGGTTCTCCCAATGCGGCGAAGGTTGTACGCGAATTCGGTTTTACTGATGTCACGGCGATTGATCATGGCGAATCGGTCACTCGTGGCGGCGTCACGGTCAAAGCGGTGCAAGGCTCGCCCATTGGCCCTACCCTGCTGGAAAACGGCTATATCGTTACCGAAACAGCGACCGGATTCAAGCTGTTTTATGAGCCCCATGGCTATCATCCTGAATCGCTAAAGCAAGAAGCCCCTGTGGATGTCGTGCTGACACCAATGTTGACCTTGTCGTTGCCCCTCGTCGGCCCGGTGATTCGCGGCCTCAAGAGTGCGCAAGAGTTGGCTGACTGGCTGCAACCGCAGGTCATGTTGCCCACCACAGATGCCCAAGAGACCACCTATGAAGGGCTGCTGGTATCTGTGCTCAAGGCGACGGATGGCCCGGAAAAGGTGCGCCAACAATTAGCTAATCAAGGTCACTCGATTCAGGTTTTGGAACCGAGCGTGGGCGATCGCTTAGAATTGCCCCTGACCCCTCGCTCAGTGCCCGCCTAAATTCTCAACGACACCCGAGTGAATCGCGGGTTGCTACTCCAGTCTGAGGATTAGTGCCAGAGGCGATCGCGCACAGATTACGAAACTGAAGACCATCCAATAGCGCGCCCGAGAAGTCAGCCCCGGTAATGTTGGCATCATCAAAGGTGGAACGCAGCATTATGGTATCGATCAGCAAGGCGTCCGAAAAGTCGGCCCCGGTAAAATTGCTGGAATCCAGCATTCCCGTAGAGAAATCGACTCCGTGAAAGTTGGTTTCCCGGGCTACTGACGCGCTGAAAATTGCGCCTCGGGCATCGGCTCCGGTGAAATCCGCCTCGGATAGATTGGCGTTGGAAAATTCTGCGGCCTGCAAATTCTCCCCGCGAAAGTCACGTCCGCGCAGTTCGGCATTGCTAAACGATAGCGGCAGTGCATAGTTATTGGCTTGGGCTAGAGCCCCTGACGGCATCCAGACCAGACTCAAAACCCCAATGATGACCAGAACTAACCATCGTTGCACAGCGACCATAAACCTTTTCCAAAATGAGCAGCAATAGACTTCAGCATAGTCAATGCCCTGACCTAATTTCCACCGCGTCCTTGCTTGCTCCGCCTCCCAAGACTTGACCGTCACCTCCGTGCATTAATCCGATCGCCCCCTTTAAAGCCCAACTTCCTTACCCACAACATTTCACGCCCAATCCCTATTCCCGGCACCATTACCCTTTAGGATAGGCAGGTGTAGTAACTGTCGTTCCTCTAGTTAGCACCCAGGATGGATATCAAACCAGGCTTTGTCAGCACTGTAGGCAACACTCCCCTGATTCGGCTGAACAGCTTTAGCGAAGAAACGGGCTGCGAAATTCTTGGTAAAGCGGAGTTTCTGAATCCTGGTGGGTCAGTAAAGGATCGGGCGGCCCTCTACATCATCAAGGACGCGGAAGAGCGGGGCGTGCTGCATCCTGGCGGGACCGTGGTGGAAGGCACCGCAGGCAATACCGGCATTGGGCTAGCTCACATTTGCAATGCCAAAGGTTATAAGTGTCTGATTGTCATTCCTGAAACGCAATCCCAGGAAAAGATGGACATGCTACGCACATTGGGAGCGGAGGTACGTCCAGTCCCTGCTGTGCCGTACAAGAATCCCAACAATTACGTGAAGGTATCGGCACGGATCGCGGAAGAAACCCCGAATGCCGTGTGGGCGAATCAGTTTGACAATTTGGCGAATCGCCGCGCCCATTACGAAACAACGGGGCCAGAAATTTGGGCCCAAACCGATGGCAAAGTTGATGCTTGGGTCGCGGCTACGGGCACAGGCGGCACCTACGCGGGCACAGCAATGTTCTTCAAAGATCAGAATCCCAACATTCAGTGCGTAGTGGCGGACCCCATGGGTAGTGGGCTCTACAGCTATGTCAAAACGGGAGAAGTCAGCTCCTCTGGTAACTCAATTACTGAAGGCATTGGCAATGGCCGGGTGACGGCTAACATGCAGGGAGCTCCCGCCGATGATGCCATTCAAGTGACTGACCCAGAAGCGTTGAAAACGGTTTATCAACTGCTCTATAAAGATGGTCTCTTTATGGGGGGCTCAGTAGGCATCAATGTCGGCGCTGCCGTGAAGCTAGCCAAACAAATGGGCCCAGGGCACACAATTGTGACGGTGCTGTGCGATAGCGGTGCGCGCTACCAGTCGCGATTATTTAGCCGTGACTGGCTCAAACAAAAGGAGCTATGGTCAGACGAGCTCTTGCCTGCCAACTTTCAGGCTTGACGCGGGGCATAGCTAGCGAGTTCAGCCGGAGCGATCGCCCCGTGCTCAGTCACGATCGCCGTAATCAGGTCAGCGGGCGTCACATCAGCTAAAGGATTGTAAGTCTCAACGTCTTCGGGACAGGTTACGGTATCGCCCAAGCGACAAACATCGGTACCTTGGCCTTGGGCAATATCAAGTCCGTCACCAGTAGCTAAGTCAAAGTCAACAGTCGATAAAGGCGCTGCGACTAAAAAAGGAATGTTATGCGCTTTAGCGGCGATCGCCAAAGCGTAGGTGCCAATTTTGTTGACCGTATCGCCATTGGCAGCGATGCGATCGGCTCCTACCACGACGGCATCGACCATGCCGCGCTTCATGCAGTGGGCCGCCATGCTATCCGTGACGACGGTGACGGGGATTTGCTCTTGCACACATTCCCAGGCAGTAAGGCGCGAGCCTTGTAGCCAAGGGCGAGTTTCTCCCGCAATGACTTTCTCTAAACGGGCTTCTTGCGCAGCGGTACGCACGATCCCAAGGGAAGTCCCAAAACCAGAGGTCGCCAAGGCTCCATGATTGCAGTGAGTGTAGAGAATCAGTTTGGCCGGAGTTTGGGGCAGTGCGGCTAAACCGTGTTTGCCGATCGCCACACAAATGTCCCAATCCTCCTGCTGAATCTTTTGCGCATTTTTGAGCAACCCGGCTTTGAGTTCATCAACGCTAGCGTTACTTTGTCGCACTTGCTTGACTAAATAATCCACTGACCAGAGCAGATTGGCCTTGTCGGGTCGAGCGTTCTTGAGCTGTTCTGCGATCGCTTCCAACCGCTCTAGAAAAGCGGTACGGTTGTTCGTCTGAATCGTAGTTGCGCCAAGATAAAGCCCATAAGCAGCCGCCATCCCCAAGGCTGGCCCGCCCCGTACAATGCGATCGGCGATCGCAGTCAAAATATCTTCACAGCGGCTAATCGAAACGACCGAATACTCTTTGGGCAACTTTCTT
>CAZFWL010000064.1:0-9675 GCA_964522775.1 uncultured Halomicronema sp. | reverse complement strand
CTTGTGTGTACTACGTATCTACCGTGACTCGCGAATATGAAGAGAAAAACGAAGAGGGGAAGCTAGAGCGCAAGACTGAGCAGATTTCCCGCAATCGCCAATTCACCAAGTTTTGGCTCAAGGATGATACGGGCAGCATTTTGATCAATCCCGATGGGGCCGATATCGACACCGTTGAAGTGATGGATGAGTTACGGGAAGAACGGTCAGGGGCAACCTTGGGCTATCGCTACAAAGAGTCCGTACTGCCTGTGGGGCAAGATGTCTTGGTGCTAGGGGCAGTTAGTGACGCCACTGGCAAAGTCGTGATCGGTCAACCAACTCAGGCTGACCATAACTATCTGATCTCCCTGAAAGACGAAGAGCAATTAGCGATCGCGACCTCTCGCAGTGCTAAAAACATGAGCATCGCCATGTTTGTCCTGCTGGGACTGGGGGTGGTCTTGCTAATTTGGGGCCTCATATCTTAACGAGGGCATTGGCAGTATTGTGCTGAACAATTGGGTCTTTACCCAGCAGGGATGTCCCCTTGAGTAACCTAATCTGCACTAGCGGCTGAAGTTCTCCAGAACCATTCAGCTCGCCGGAGGCTTTACCCGAATCTTGGTAATCAACCGTGAAGGCAAAGTAAAACGCCGCATTTACACTCCTTTATCCGAACTTAATATTTTCTTGAACAAGTCAGAGCCCCCAAATAAAGTAATGTTGGAAAGCTAAGACTGGCGCCAGGCATCAAGCTTGAAATGGCCCCTGGTTTGAGTCTCTGGTTCCTAACGGTGCCATAGAATCATTCAGTTAAGTTGTGCTAACTTTGAGCCCCGAAGTTAGCCCGTAACATCCGTCATTAGCTTGTTTGACGGCGTCACTCACCTGTAAGGATAAGGAGTTCACAACAACATGAGCGGTTTAATTATTAGTTTTTTGATCACGGTCGTGGTGCTAGCGATCAGTCTATGGGTCGTTTCTTTACTGCCCACAGGTGTAGAAATTGATAGCCCTGTCAAGGCCTTGTTAGGAGGCGCAATTATCGGCGCACTCAATGGTCTTTACCACTTTTTGCCACAAGGTCTACGCACCTTTGGGGCCATTATTAGCTTGGGTCTAATTCCCCTCATTATCAGCATTGTGGTCTTTGGTCTAGCCGCGATGTTAGTTGAGGGTTTCCGCCTCAAGTGGGGCATCATGAGCGCAATTATCGGCGCTTTTGCCCTGACCATTGTGAACAGCATTCTGACTTGGATTTTGACTTCGGTTGGACTACTCGCTTAACCGTCAACCACTAGACACAATCGCTGAATGCCTGAAGTTCCCCATCAAAGAACTTCAGGCATTTTGTTTGGCCGGAATTCGTTAACTAATGGTCAGGCGTTGCTGACGGTTGCCCCCAGCAGAGCTGTATTGACACAGCTGTGGGCAATCCGGCGTGTACTCAGGATGCAACTCCTGAGAATATCTGAGTTTTTTGATGTGGCGATCGCTTTTTTGCAAAAGCCATGATGGGTTTATCCTGATGAGTCGCCATGTTTAGCTGAACCAATTGCCGTCACGGCTGCCCAGCTTTCTTGATGAATGTGGTGATCACAGGGTCAGGCTTTCTACCTTCGCATCACCATGCTTCCCCAAGAACTCACCCCCTGGCAAGCGCTCCGCCGGAGCTTGCGATTAGTGGCCCAAGCCGCCCCACAGGAACTCCGGCGGCTGGCCTACATCAACCTGATTACCGGCATTGGGCCATCGATCTCCTTGCTGATGAGCAAAATCGTCATCGATGAGGTCACGGCCTACCTAAAGCAAGGCAGCGTCGAGCCGCCGGTGGAAGTGCTGCTGGGCAATTCGCTCCTATTGTGGAGTGTGGCGATCGCCCTCGGGGTCAATTTAATCGTGGATTCGGTGGATGCCATCGGCACTAATCTGTTTGCGTCGTTACGCGATCGGGTAGAGGGGTTCGTGCGAGGCAAAGTGCTGGACAAAGTCTCCTATTTTGATGACATTGCCCTATTTGAGACTCCCGAGCTCTTGAATCTTCTGGAACTCACAGAAAAAGGACTCGCGCGGGTGCAGCGGCTGTCCTTTATTGTGGCGGCTACCTTTGTCGGTGTGTTCACCTTTATTCCCTCGGTGTTGGTCTCTGCGTCCATTGGCTGGTGGGTGCCCTTAGTGCTGATTGTTTCCGCCGCGCCGTCCATTTTTGTGGAAATGCGTCACCACCGCAAAAGCTGGCGCGTGGAAGAAACTCAGTCCAGCATCAGCCGCAAAATGGGCATTTACAGCAAGGCAATTACGAGTCCTGATTTTGCCAAAGAGATCCGGCTATTCTCTCTGCAAGATGTGTTGCTCGATCGCTGGCAGGGACTCTTTCATACGCTGTTTAGCAACATGGAGCAGGTGCGCCGCGAGGGTACTGTGACCGTTATGGCGTGGTCACTCCTGGGCGGGCTCGGCGTTGCGGCTCCGTACATCTTTGTGGTGTTGGGCGTCCTCAATCGCACCTTTACCGTGGGGGACTTGGCGCTATACACCGGCATCATTTTGCAACTGCGCCGCAGTCTGTTCATCCTTATCGCCCACACGGGTGATTTGTACGACGTGTCTCTCGCCACGGCTCCCATCTTTCAACTGTTGGATTTGGAGCCACAACTCGTCTCCGGTTCCCAACGCTTATTACCCATAGGACAAAGCGATCGCACCGCCCAAGGCATCCAATTCCAGCAGGTGGGTTTTCGCTATCCGGGCACCGACCAACCCGCTGTGCTCGAAAATCTCACCTTCCACATTCAACCGGGGGAAATGGTCGCGTTAGTTGGCGAAAATGGCGCGGGCAAAACCACCTTAGCGAAACTGTTGGTGCGCCTATATGACCCCACCGCCGGACAAATTCTGTGGCAGGGCCAAGATCTGAAGACTCTGGATTTGACGGCATTGCGATCGCGCATTGCTGTGGTGATGCAGGACTATGCCCGCTTTCCCGCGACGCTACGGGAAAATGTTGGTTGGGGCCAGATGGACGAGTTGCAGGACGATGAGGCAATTTCCACTGTTCTGCGAGAGGCTGGTATCGCCTACCTGCCCGATACCCTGAAGCACGGTTTAGAAACACCACTAGGTCGGCAACTAGAAGAGGGACTGGACCTCTCCGGCGGACAATGGCAGCGGGTGGCGATCGCTCGCGCCTTGATGCGCCTTCATCAAGCAGAGCTCCTCGTGTTTGACGAACCGACTGCCGCCCTTGATCCCAAAAACGAACATGAAATTCACCGCATCTTCCGCTCCATTGCGCGGGGGCGAATGGCAGTAGTAGTCAGTCATCGACTGGCGCTGGCCAAAATGTGCGATCGCATCATTGTGCTAGAGCACGGACAGATTCTCGAATCGGGCACCCACGAGCAACTTATGGCCCAGCAAGGACGCTACCACAGCATGTTTACTCGTCAAGCTAGCAGCTACCATGATGCCCCGCTCTATTCCCCAGCATGATTAAAGCGCTCACGCCAAAGGGCCTGGCAATGCCAAGCCCTAGCTGAATAGTCAATGCATCGAATTTTTATCAGCGCGATTACCGGGTGCCCGCCCCCCGAGTGCGTCCTGGAGTCCCTCGACGAGACGGACGATAGAGTTTGGCGTGGCGGTTGCGACGTCTGGCCCGTGCTGAACTGTAACCGGAGCTTTGGATGCTAGACATAAGTCAATTCCCTAATTTCGTCTTCCTTAGGGTCAGCTTCATGAACAAGGTACGGTTTTCCGGACGGGGTATCCGCCAGGCAACCCGCGAGATCGCTTAATCAACGACGTTAAGTTCTTAAGGCTTATCGGGGGTTGCCGCATTGGGTTGATACAGGCAGGTCAAAGTGTTATCTGTTTTGAGCACATCCAACGGCTCACTTTGAAAATAAGCATTTAGAACGGTGAGCAAGTCGTCTGGCGGGGGAATCGATTCACTATGGAGCACAAAGAAAAGCCAGAGTCGAGGCGCATCGGCAAAGGGCTGTAGCAGTTCGGCAAAATAATCCACGTTGACATGCTCTGCAGCCGGTAGGCGAGCGTCGCTCAGAACTTGCTGATCTGACTCAAAATCAAAGCGCTGAGCATAGTACTGGAATGGTCGTCGGCCCCGCGACCAAACAAAGGCCACATCCGTGTCCTGCCAGTTGGCTTGCATATGTTGGACTGCCGGTCGGATGGCAAAGGCATGAAACAAGGGCGTCGAGTCGGTTTGGAACGCTTGGGTCGTCGTCTGCCAGGCGGCTGGCACCAGCAGCACAAGGATCAGTAACCCGCCCCAGGCTTTGCTCCACCAGCGCGGCTGTCGCAGGGGCCAGGCAATCCCTTCGGCAATCAGGATGTAGCCCACGGGAGCCAAAAATAAAATCAACCGATCGCGAAAAGGATATTGCTGCAAATATCCGGCCAGTAATGTGACCCCAACCGGCAACAGCAGCAGCACTAAGGTCCGACGCTGGTGGCGGTAAAGCCAGACGCCTCCAGCGAGGCAAGCGATCGCGGCAAATCCTTCGGGAATTCCCAAAAAGCCTAGAGGACGATAAACCAAACGCCCAAAGGCATCGATCAGCCACCAAACATCAAAAATAGAACTGGGGAATCGGCTCTCAAAAACGGCCTCTAACTCCCCCGGCTCCAAGGTATTTTGGATGACGCCATAGTAAAGCCCTAAAAAGCTCGCCAGCCAGACCCCGTAGACTGGCAGTCGATTCTTCAACTGCGGCCAGCGTTGCGACCGGGGCGTGTAGATTGCCGTAGCCACCGCCGTCGCTGCCAGGGTAAAAATGCTGGGGTAAGACAGCCAGATGGACGCTGCTCCCAGCAAGCTAAAAATGACCTGCTGACGGCGAGAAAACAGGCGTTCGCACAGGGGCATTAGGAATAGAAAGATTGCCAAAGCGATCGCCAGATCACTCGCATAGGGCTTTACTTCAGCCGCAAAGTAAAGGATGTAGCCCACCGTGGCCAATAGCGTCATAGCAATCGGCCGAGCCAGGGGAGAGGCATAACGCTGCAAGAGCTGGTAAAAGAGACCTAAAGAGACCAAACTAGCCGTTAGCGGCAATAACCGTAACGCATATTCGCTGGGGCCCAGAACCTGAGTGATGACCTTTTGAACCCATAAAAACAAAGGGGGCGCCGCCTGGCCGTAATCCAGCTGCTGCAACAGCTCTCCATAGCTCCGGTTGAGGATATTCAGGGTGACGGCTGCTTCGTCATGCCATAGAGAGCGGTTAGTGCTGTAATAGCCCAGGCGCAGCACCACACCATAGACCAACGCCACCCAAGTCAGGAGTTGACACACAAAGCGGGGAGACCACCGCGAAGGCCTAACAGAGTTTGTGGACGGATAGGGTTGGGTGGCCATACTTGAGGGTGGGGAACTGCGCTTTTCCGTTATACCAGAGCCCAGAGCGCCGCTCTCGACCAAGTTGCCCCTCAATTGTTGGCGATAAAAACTCGCCATTCATCAAGACCAACCTGTCGTCACCGCCCTTAATTAACGTTGTCTGCTGATGCCATACCCAAAGTCGGCGATCGCCCCATTTCCTAGCTCGTCTCCATTCCAGAACGTTATATTGTTCTAAATCGTTGACGATGCGGAAGCGTTGGTGTGAACCATCTTCAACGTCAGGATTACCCAGTGCCGCCTCAAACCTATCTGCGCTGAATGATTCATCCCCAAAAGCAGCAACATTCCACTCTTTTGCCACCCTTGCCCATATTGATGAGCGGTCATCAGCCGCGCCTGTTCGATCGCGAGCTGAGCTGGATGGCGTTCAACCGTCGCTTGCTCTACGAGGCCGCCCAGTCGCATCAACCGCTTCTGGCCAGGGTGCTCAAGCTGGCCCAAGCCGCGACCTCGCTGGATGAATATTTTATGGTGCGGATGCCGTTGCTCAAGGGCATTGTGCAGGGCAAAGAAGCGATCGCTCTGCGCGGCGATCGCTTGACTCGTTTGCAGACTTATCTAAATACGCTGATTGATCGTCAGCAAGCTCACTTTGCCTATAATCTGCAGCCAGCCTTGGCTAGTCAGGGCATTCACCTACTGAACTATGACGCTCTCAACGCTACTCAACAACAGCACTATCGAGCCCGTTTCGAAGATGAAGTGATGCCGGTCCTGGCGCCTTCGGTGACCCCACCCGAAGCGGCGATGCCAGACTTTTCGAATCTGAGCTTGAACTTAGCGATCTGGTTAGAACAGGCGGGCAGGAAAAAATTGGCCTGGATTAAACTGCCCCGCGTGCTGCCGCGACTGTTGATTTGGTCGGATGAGGCTCAGGCCGCAACGTGGATTGCGGTCCCCCTAGAACAAGTCATTGCGGCTCATTTGACCGCCCTGTTTCCGGAAGATGAGGTATGCGGCTGCTATCCCTTTCGGATTACGCGCAGCACCGATCTGGGAGTACTCGACTCAGAGACGGCTAATCTCATTGACCTGATCGAAGAGGGGGTGCAGCAGCGACGGCAGCAAGGAAACCCGGTGCGACTCGAAGTCGATGTAGCGATGCCCCAGTGGCTGCGATCTCACATTGCTCGCCAACTGGCCTTAGCCCCGATGGATATTTACGCTCTGCGGGGGGTGCTCGGGCTGAGTGATCTGCGGGAGCTGACCCAGCTCCCCCGCCCCGATCTCCAGTTGCCGACCTGGCAACCCCGACTCCCGGTGCCTCTACAGTCTCAATCGACGCCGTCGATGCTGTCATTTGTGACTTTATCGACAACACCTCGGAAAAATCTGTTCGAGGCGATCGCACAGCAAGACATTCTGCTGCATTTTCCGTATCACTCCTTCGCCGAAACGGTTGAACAGTTTGTCGCTCAGGCGGCACTGGATGAGCAGGTGCTCACCATCAAGATGACCTTGTACCGCACGGCGGTGGATGCGCCCATTGTGCGATCGCTAATCGCCGCAGCGCGAGCTGGCAAACAGGTCGTGGTGCTAGTGGAGCTAACCGCGCCCCTCGATGAAGCCATCAATATCCATTGGGCCAAGCGCCTCGAACAAGCGGGCGCGCATGTAGTGTATGGCGTGGTTGGGTTTCGCACGCACACCAATCTTGTGCTGGTTGCCCGGCGGGAAGCCGCCCAAATTCAGCAATACGCCTATTTGGGAACTGGTGACTATTTACCCGATCGCCCGCAGACCTATGAAGATTTGGGGCTATTCACCAGTCGCGCCGACATTGCAACTGACCTGAGTCACTTGTTCAATTTTTTGACGGGGTGTGCTTACCAGACCGGATATCAAACCTTGATGGTGGCTCCCGGACAGCTCAAACATCAGCTGCAAGCGCTGATTCAACGAGAGGCCCGTCATGCCCAAGCCGGTCGGCCCGCACGGTTAATCGTCAAGCTGAATTTGCTGGCTGACCCTAGCATTATTGAATCGCTCTATGCCGCCTCCCAAGCCGGAGTCGAAATTGATCTGGTCGTCCGCAGTATTTGCCGATTGCGGCCCGGGGTGCCTGGCTTGAGCGATCGCATTCGAGTTCATAGCCTCTTAGGGGATTTTGTCGAGCACAGTCGCATTTTGTATTGCCAAAACGGCGATCGCCCCGAAGCCTGGATTGGGACTGCCGACTGGACGCCGCGAGGGCTCAACGAACGGATTGAAGTAATGGTGCCGATTCCGACAGCTGCCCTCGTTGCCGAGATCTATACCCTGCTGGCAACCTTACTAGCGGATACTCAAAACCGCTGGCGACTGCAATCCAGCGGACAATATACTCACTGTCATCCCGCTACCGACAGCCAGTCTCAGTCCGCTCAGCAAGTCTTTATTGCCGGATTACCAACTTCCTAGGCATCCCACAACCCATGGATCACAAGCAAAGCTTTTTCGACCCACTGGCCTAAGTGAGATACCCCATCGGACCCGTGCCGAGTCGAGCGATCGTCGCTATGATCCAAGCACTGGCATCACGGCTCTGGAGGGCGTCATCATGACCCAATCAAGCAACAACTGGAATCCGCTCAGGCTAGTCGATACCCTAACTTTTTTTGGCGAGGTGCCGTTGCTCGGCAACATTCGCTGGCTACAACAAATGTTTGGTGAAACCTTGAATCCCGAAGCCCCCGAAGCAACTGCCATGAACCCCCATCAAGAAGTTGTCCTCTTAGCTGGTGAAGGGCCTGAAGCGGATGCCCTCACTGACTCGCTGCATCAGCAAGGGCGCGTGGTGCGATCGCAGCTCCTACCCGCCGACTCCCCCCTTCCCGAAGCCGATTCCAATCGCATCGTGAATGCTCAGGCCGTGGTCTGGCAGGGTGTCCCCGATGATGAGGAATGCTTTGCCGCGCAGCTTGCGGAGCTGCAATCATTACCCGTTAGCGAAGATTTTCCCCTCTTTGACTTTCGCACTAGCGACACTGAGGGGTTACGAGAAGTTTGGGGCGCGGTTGATGATGTCGTGATGGGTGGCGTTAGTGCTAGCGGGATGGCCTTGCTGCCAGGATATGCCCGATTTTCCGGCAATGTCTCGACGGCAAATTCCGGGGGATTTGCCAGTGTCCGCACCCGCAACTTTGAGCCCGCATTTAACCTGCAAGGATGGCAGGGAGTGCGTTTAGTCTTACGCGGCGACGGCCAGCGCTACAAAGTTATTTTGCGCAATAGCAATAGTTGGGATAGCCGCGCCTACTGCCATTCCATCGATACAGCACCGGATCAATGGATTGTGGTGGATATTCCTTTCCCCGTATTTATTGCGACCTTCCGGGCCAAAACACAGCCCACAGCGCCGCGCCTCGACCCCACATCTATTTGCTCATTCCAACTCATGTTGAGCAAATTTGAGTACGACGGCGAGAAGAATCCTCATTTCCATCCCGGCTCATTTTCTCTCGATGTGCGATCGCTCAGCGCCTATCGCACATCAACCACGCCGAAGTTAGTTGCGATCGCCGACTCTCCCCAGCAAGCCGAAACCTATGCGGCCATGCTTGCCCCCAGCGGTGTACCGCACCAAATTCTCACGAAGCACGAAGCCGATTTCGCCGCCAAACTCACTGATGCGACTGCTGCTTAAAGCTTACGGCTGGGATAAAGTAGCTACTGCCGATCGCGATCGTGCTTGCAATCGTCGACCGCTTTCATCAGCGATGCTGTCATCAATTCACGGACTCGGAACTCAGTGCGAAAGTTCTCTACCGTGTCCTCAATTGGCACCGCAACCGCATCCACCGCTCCGGGAATTATGTGCACGTCCCAATCAGGAAATTCACGCTCCAGGGCGCGCTCCAAATTGCGGGCATATTGTCGGCCAATGCGAACAGTCACGTATGACGTATTAATGCGAATCGTTGCAGTCGGCCGAGTCACTTCGTTTTCCTATGCTCTGGGTGACATATCGCCACGATAAAGCATTAATTTGGCTGGGCAGCGATTGGGATGGTTCATTACCCTACTGTCCTCTGCCGACAAACGATTCTGGCCTCCAATAGCTGGCCTGATACAGCTTCATCCAGGTGGCTTCGTTATCTCTACTGCTGAACAGAGCAAGAGAGTAATCCCCTGTTCAATGGACCGGAATTACGAGTTGCCACATCACTAATCGGTTACAAGCAGAGATCTTGACTGGGTTTTCAGCGATCTCACACCGCAGTTGCCATGGCTACACTGGCATCGGTAGTGGACTCTGCTGCCAGGCGAATCAACAAATTGCCGTT
>CAZFWL010000063.1:0-9680 GCA_964522775.1 uncultured Halomicronema sp. | reverse complement strand
GTGTCAGATCCGCCAGATTCACTCGCTGGCGTGCCCCGTAGCTGCCGTACTCGCCGCTAAAACCTTCCCAAATTTCAAAGTGCGAGCCAATGTCGCAGGTCATCAAAAACGGCGGCAGCGACCCCAGCAAACGGTTGTAGGCGTAGGACTTGGCTTGGTTAAACGCCTTCTGCATGTTGTCACGATAGGCTTTGGTGCCCCGCTTGCCATGCCCCTTACCCGATTCGATACTGCCCTGCTTCGCCTCAATCAGAAAGTAGCCTTCCTTATAAAAGTCAGCAAAGCGAGTCGATTCCGCCTTTTCGCTGGTGAAAAACTTGATGTCTTTGTCAAAGCAGTAGGGATCGCCCGGTTCACTGCCCTTCGGCGGTGGACCTTCAACATCCAAAGCAGTGCAGAGATCGAGGAAAAACCCTTGATAGTTGGCGCGTTCGTTGCCTTCAGAACCCAGCCACTTGTGGAGAAAGGCTTCAACGCGTTGGGCATCAGTAGCTTGCATAGGGCAAACGGGGAATCGATGGGATTCCCGGCAAGGGGGGCGGCTAGTCAATATTGCCCAGAGACCGGCATAGATCCGGTGAATGCTTACATAGATTTAGCGATTTCCAGCACTGGTCAACAAGGGGCGATCGATCGACATCACACACGGATAGAGACTGATTGGGCGCATTTGCAAACCGGACGACTCATCCTGGTGGATAGGATTGCCATTGCTATGAGGTCGGCATCATCGCCGCTTGCCTGCCTTAGTGGAGGGCAATATTGTTGAGAAGGGCTTTGGGGATGTCTGCGGACTGGGTAGATGCGGACGACGCCTTATCCACAGCAGAATGCCACCAATTAGCAGAATTGCCAGGGCCGTGCCTGGTTCCGCAACGGAGGCATTGAGTGGATCACCGGGATTCGTCAAAACGTCTTCGCCATCTTCGACCTCGCGCTCAAATCGATCCAGATCATTTTCTGCCGCTTTGAGGGCTTCGCGCTGACGATCATTCACTAACACCAGCATGGAAGAATACGGTGTTACGATTTCGTTCCGTTTGGCGATCGCGTGCAGCCGATCTAGCGTCTCGACCTGGGTGACGTCTTGACGCTGGCTCAGCCACCGAATGACTTGACGCGCCGCAACGGGGGCAAAGTTGGGTTCGGCAGATCGGACCGTCGCTGTGGTGGGGGCGATCGCCCATTCGTAGCCATCAACGACTAGATGGCCGGTTTGTTGCGCGATCGCCCATTGAGTCATGGCCTCAGCGAGCGAATTGCTCACGCCCCCCTGCGTATCGGTTAATCGCTGCTGCAAATCATCGGCATAAGCCGTGGGCACCTGATTACTCAAATGCACTAGCCATAGAGCAGCCGCAAAATCGGGTACCGGCGCGGCGTCATCTTCGAGTTCGTAGTTACCGGCATCCGTCAGAACAAAGACGGCATCGTAGGCTTTACCTGCGCGCAGAATTTCCCATTGATTAAGTTGTTCGGTCAACGGCAAGCTGCCGTAAAAGGATAGGTCTTTGACGTTGGGAGGCGCTGTGAGTTGTTGCGCTGGGATCCCTGGGGCTGACGTCACGTACCAATCCACCTGATTGTTAGCGGCGATCGCGGCCATCTCTTGCACTGCACTGCGCAGCTCGGCCGTGCGATCGGCCATGCTAAGTGAGGTGTCGATGAGTATGGCCAGTCGTTGGTCGGTCAAAGGTGGCATGGCTGCCGGTACGGTGGGCGTAGCCGTGACCGTGTAGCCCTCGGCTAAGGTAACTTGATGAGCTTGAGGCAACACGCTACGCTGCGCGGGAATCGCTGCCTCATACCAAACATCCTCTGCCGAGTCTGATGGATGGCCCAACCGTAACCGCTCGGTTTGCGATGTCCAATAAAGATTGCGCTTTTCGGTCAGTTGGGGCAACGGCCAAGCCCCATCCGCTTGAGCGACTCGATAGGACATCCACAGGTGGGTAATGCCCGGCCGACCAGGCCCTTGGCGACGCGGAATGGGGAATACGCGCAATCGATATTGCCGAGGCCCCACCTGTTCCAGCAGGGCCGGATCTTCGGCCCGGGTCACTTGGGCTCGCTCGATTTCTTGTTTGTAAACTTGTTGGGCCGCCCCTCGCGGTGAGACGACGAACCGATAGCGCTCTGCCAAGCCCGGTTCGCCCAACCACAGCTCAGTAAATACAGCACTCTCGGGCAGTGAGAACTGGTAAACAATCTCTTGATCTTCGGGGGTGGAGTTTTCATACCGTTCGTACAATGTGATGTTGGCCCAGTCGCCCTCGGGTTGCACCGTCACTTCCTGTCGGGTTAGGGCGACCACGCGATCACTGATATTCAGCAAACTTGCCTCGACCGAATCCCGCTCAACTGTGGATTGCAAGGCATGTTTGATCGCCTCAGACTCCGCCTTTTGAATGGGGGTATCAAAAAACTCCGCATAGAGCGTCGCAGCCTGGTCTGGGTCGGTGCGATCGCCCTGATATAGAAATGGCGACAGCAACAGGTTGTGCCACCGCTGAAACCACCGCGCTTGATCGTCGGTCATGTTGAAGACTTCGGGATACCAGGCTTCTAAATTGTTGGCCGATGACCAAGCGCTGACGTAGCGATACTGCATCAAATAGGCATTCAAGAGGCCCCGCCGAATTTGCGGTGACTGTTGCATGAGTACCTGCCGGGCGGTGGCGGTTTCCGGCGGCTGGCTAAGTGAGGCAAAAACTGGAACTTGCGGCTGGGTTGCCGTGAGGCCAAAGAGCCCGGCAAAAATGAGGATGACTGCGGCGGTTGTAGCCCATGCTTGTCTATGCCCAAACTGTTGGCCAAACGCGTGACGAATGCGCGCCCAAGATTGGGTAAAGGTCACAACCAGGGCATAAGGCATCACTACGAACAACGAGGTGCTAAAGCCCACCAAAGTCAGCAGCCCTAAAACTAATAACGACTGAAAGGCCCCAATGACTAGGAATCCGATCAGGTCAAAGAGGCCGCGCGGTTCGTAAAACTGCCAAGTGTTGTAGAGAGCGTTGCCAAGTGCCCCCACCCATTCCAACCGCAAAAAGGCCGCTAACAAAGTCCATAACAGCGGCACCGTGTAAAACAGCAACAGTCCACCCACGTACAGCCCCATGAGCAAGACGATCGTATGCGCCACCATTTGCAATCGGGCCGACGGCTTGCTGTAAGCGGCATAGCCGAAAAACAGTTCTAAGGTAACGGCGGCGATCGCGGCGGCTCCGGCTACTACCATCAACGTGCTGGCGGGTGTCAACTCTCGCAGCACAAACATACGCAAAATGCTTAACGCCATGATCGGCGCTTCGACGCTGTAAAACAGCCGCATCAAGCGGGTTGGATGTTTTCTCAGCTTGACCAGCCCCATGACCGTGCAAATGGGGGGCACCGCCAGAAAGCTCACCAGGGGTACCACAAAGGGAAATGGCACTTCCCCAGCAACCAGCGCTGCGAATAGGGGCACCCCAATTAAGGGCAAGAACCCGAGGTAAACCACCATTAGAAAGAGACTGTTCCACCCCCAGAAAATGCCGTGACTGGTCAGGCTCGCCAGCAGCCTCCTGGCTTGTTGGGGCGATCGCGGTCGGCGATCGCGGATGGCTGACCAGCAGCGTTGGTAAACCTGGTGGAACCTGTTCATGGCAGTGATGGAAATTGAGAGAGCGAAACAGCACACCCATGCTGGCTGTTATTACTGAGAATGCCCAGGCTAATCAGGTCAGATTTCGTCGGATCTTGATGCGAATACTGTGGGCGATCGGGCCGGTCAAATGTGTCGCCAGCATTCTCATCTGTTGAAGGGGACGGTTCCCTGTTGACTCAACCAACATGCTTTGTAACAGTTCGAGGGAACCGTCCCCTGGATAAGCGAATTTTAGGCAAAACCTATCGCACAGCTAGCGCGGGAATGTACCTCCCCGGATCGCGCGCCACCCAGCCAAGGCTAGAGTTCGTGCGCACTTCAAAATACAAAATGCTGCTGTCTTCGGTGTAAGGTGTCGCGATCGCCAATGACTGCCCAGCCTGCACGCGATCGCCCGTCTGCACCTGTGGCTGCATCACCTGGGCATAGCGAGTTTGCAATCCCTGTTGGTGATTTACCACAATCAGGGTGCCCAGGGTCGGATCACTGCCCACGTAGGCCACCGTCCCGCTGCCCGCTGCAACCACTGCGGTTTCCAAGGTCGTTTCGATGGTAATGCCGCTACTAAACACCAACTCGTCAAGGTCAGGGTCGGTCTGCCAGCCATAATTTGCAATCACCTGTCCCTCTGCAGCTAAGGGATAGGTCGAGAGTGGACCACTGGTTACATTTGCCGTTGCTGTCGTGGAGGGGCTGCCTTCAATAAGCCAACGCACTCCCGGAATGAAAGCTTGACTCGGCATCTGCGAGGGACAACCATTGACCTCGAACAACACATCGGCCCGTGCTCCGTAAGTGGCAGCCAGATCTTGCCAGGTTTGTCCCGCTGGCACGGCCACGGCAGCGCCATTAAACGGGGGGATTTGGAGCACCGTGCCAGCGGGCAAAGCGCCGTTACTAACCCGAGGATTCAGCGCCAGTAGGGTAACGGGCAACAGGCCATACTCAGCGGCGATGCTTTCGAGCGTTTCTCCCGATTGAACGGCGTGAGTGACTAATCTCTGAAGCGCGGGTTCTGGACATAAAGAGTCAGCGCTGTGGGCAGTCGGGCTGGCAATGTTCCAAGCAGCTAAAAGGCCCAAGCTACCCAATGCGGCAGCCACGAGCCGTCGTCGCCATAGCTGGGTTTGGGATAGCTGATTTGCCCTCATCATGACCTCATGTCCTGTTAGATGCTCGACTCCCCCCGTGTGAGCTTGCAGGCACGGCGGGGAAATTATGTCCCTGCTGATAACGAACAACGGAATGTCCTAGATTATGTGATGACGATAGGTTGACTGATTTAGGTTCCCAAGTTCCTAACAGTTGCGATGACAACCGCGATCGCCCTTTGTCTACCCTAGCTGTATCGCCATAAATTCCTGTCAACCTCCTGATTATTTTCGCTAAAGTAGTAGCAATTTGTGTGTACCCAACCTCCGGAGAATTGCGATGGGCTTAGCGCCGAAGCAAATTGGTCTATCAGTCATCACCTTGCTAGTGGGTGGCGGCATCGGTTGGGTTGGGCATCAGCAGTTACAAGCACGGAGTTTACAATCGGCTGCGCCTGTTGAAACTACGCCCCTTGTGCAGGCAGCTTCTAACGTTGAAGAGCCGCCGCGCTCAACAATAGCCCTGGCGCCGCCAACCGCTAGTAACCCTAATTTTATTGCGGACGCTGTTAACCGGGTGGGTTCTGCCGTCGTGCGTATCGATGCTGACGGTGGCGAGTTGGAACTCCCTGAAGGGTTGGAAAATCCTTTCTTCCGGCGATTCTTTGGTGATGAAATGCCGGTGCCAGAGCCCTTTCAGCAAGGGACTGGCTCCGGCTTTATTATCTCGTCCGATGGTCAGATTATTACCAACGCTCACGTGGTCGAAGGTGCTTCGAGAGTCACTGTGACGTTGACGGATGGTCGGACCTTCGAAGGTTCTGTGGTCGGGACTGACAAGGTCACCGATGTCGCAGCCGTCAAGATTGATGCCACCGACATGCCCACCGTCACGTTTGGGCGGACTGATACGTTATCGCCGGGACAATGGGCGATCGCGATCGGTAATCCCCTGGGCCTCGACAATACGGTGACTGCCGGTATTATTAGCGCCTTGGGCCGCAGCAGCTCAGAGGTCGGCATTCCAGATAAGCGGGTGCAGTTCATTCAAACCGACGCTGCTATTAATCCAGGCAATTCCGGTGGCCCGTTATTGAATGATCAGGGTCAAGTCATCGGCATGAACACCGCTATCCGTAAAGATGCCCAAGGGTTAGGCTTTGCGATTCCGGTCGAAACCTTCAACCGCATTGCCCGGCAACTGTTTGAAGATGGCGAAGTCCAACACCCCTATCTCGGCATTCAAATGGTCTTGCTGACGCCAGAAATTCGAGACGAAATCAACTCGACCGATGAGCTGGGAGTCAAAGTAAATGCTGATGTCGGTGTCTTAATTATTCGCGTTTTGGAAGATACCCCCGCTGAAGCTGGCGGCCTTAAAGCTGGGGACATCATTCAGCAGGTGAATGGCAATCCTGTGGAGACCCCCGCCGATGTCCAAGCCGAAGTTGACGCTGGCGAAGTAGGACAACCCTTGGATGTCGAAGTCCAGCGGGGTGACGAAGCTGAGACGATTACCATTCGCCCGATGGCGTTGCCGTCACAACTGCAATAATCTGGCGCGACGTTTGTGATGATTCGACCAGCGACTGCGGCTGATTTGCCGAGTATTTTGGATATCTACAACGATGCCATTCTCAATACGACGGCAGTCTATGACTATGCACCGCACACCCTAGCGATGCGAGAAAGTTGGTTCGCTGCGAAACGTGAGGCGGGTTTTCCCGTGCTGGTGGCTGAAATCCAGGGGGCGGTGGCGGGCTTTGGAGCCTTGGGACATTTTCGTGCCTGGGAAGCCTATCGCTATACGGCAGAGAATTCCCTATATGTCGCTCCTCAATATCGAGGTCAAGGGATTGGCAAAGAGCTGTTGGCAGAGCTATTGCAAGCTGCCGCAGCGCTACAGCTTCACGCTATTGTCGCGGGTATTGATGCTGACAACATCGTGAGTTTGAAGCTGCACGAACAGTTTGGCTTCCAGGAGGTCGCTCACTTTCCAGAAGTGGGCTATAAATTCGATCGCTGGTTAGATCTGAAATTTATGCAGCGTCTGCTCTAGCTCGAATTGCTGAGCAGAAAAGCTTGTCCAGTGGTCTTCTAGTTGTCAAATCTGAGATCGCTTCCATGGACTGAGGTTACCCACCAGCTGACAAGCGTGGAGTTATCCTTATGAATGCGTTTATCGAGCGTTGTCACCAAAGCCGCTGTCAGAAGTATGGTGTTGGTGCCGCGGCTTCCAACTAATTCGACCGCCGTAAGTGCCCGGTCGCCAAGCGTGGCTATGCCGAAGATCATGTTCCTCAGTTTCTTGGGCCGGTGATTGGGCCGGCGGTGAACCAGAGGACCGATGAGGGACAGGAGGCACTGTGCCCCGGCCTTGGCGCTGGTGCTGAATCCGTTGAATTTCTTTTTAGGCTGCCTGCCAAGTCAATTCAGGCTGGTGCAAAAGCTCCCGTAGTGCTTGTAATACTGCTTCTTCTTCTTGATTGAGCTGTAGCGGTTGAGATAATCGAATCGGATCAACCTGTACTGCCGCAAACGCTTGACGAACGGCACTGACAATCTGTGGCTTACATTCACTGAGTGCACGGTCATATTGGTGTTGTAGACCCTTTTCGCTGGAAGCATAGAGCGCAGGCAATCGATTAAGCGCAAATGTTTCGACTTCTAAGCGCTTAACGTATTTAGCAACTCGCTCTGGTAAGCCTGCAAGCTGGCGACTCACTTCTTCGGACACCAACGTTTCCATAACGTTGATGTACAACTTCTGCTGAGCAGTCTTGACTTCACCACCCATAATGCTAGACCCATAGACGATTGATGCAAGAACTCACAGCCATAAATGGGGCTGCTAGTCGTAACCTTTCAAAACACACCCTGAAAGCACCAGAGAAGCAGACTTACGCTAATTGCAATTCAATCTGTTACTCAGTGCATTGATGCTCAAAATAAGCGATCTAGATTGACTCAGTATAGCAACACTCTCAGAATTTCCTTTTCGGAAGTTTTTGAAAGATTACATTGCACTTTTAAGCCTGCATAAGCTTTGTGCAAGCTGGTCTCACTTTACTCAGGGAAGTGCGGTTCGTAACGGGTATTGATCAATCGTGATAATTGATTCGAGTGATTTAATAATCGCTACCGAATGGGTCGTGCTGAGAAAGCCCGAATTGCACCGATACATCAGCTGATTCGCTTTACTTTGCGTATGAATAGATCGTTCTATCAATGCCTGAAAATTCGACTCTCCCTCATGCAGAAGATTGGACAGTGGTATTTGAGGCTTTCGAAAGTGTTGCTTTTCCCTCATTGTCACCAAGAAAATAACCTTCAAAAAGCGTCTGGGCCAGCTTCTAAATGTATTTCAAAGCGTGTAGATTAACCTGTCTTGTTAATTAATTGAATTTGGCTATATTTGTTTACTTTTTGAGGACATCGGCTAAGCAAAAGACTGGTTGAGTATTCTACAGATTGCTGGTTATGACGACCGTTGAATGTTCAACATTCCCGCGATGATGGGAGCCCAAGCGAGCACGTCCAAATTATTGAATGGAGCCGACTCCTGATCTGCAGATGATCCGGAACGATAGATTTGGTTTCACGTGACAGTAAGTGACCTATGAACGGGGCAGGCTTCTTTTCATCGCCGAGATCTCTTGCTCGATCGCGGTTGCTTCGGCCCGTTCAAGTTCGGCAAATCGACCTTCCAGGGATTGATCGGTCAGGACTTGGTTGAGTTCAGCCGTAGCACTGACCTGAGCTTCTAAATCCAACACTTTGTCTTCCATCTGGCTGAGGGTGCCAAGCGATCGCTCATGTCCGACCTGACCAATCATGTCTTGAATGCGTTGAGAAGCTTCGGCGGAGCGAGCCCGAGCGATATACATGTCGCGGCGAGTGCGGACATCGGCAATCTTGACTTCCAGGTCTCGCATATTGCTTTTGAGTTGGGCGATCGCCCCCTTTTGTTCACTGATGTGGTTGGCGAGTTGGGTGCCCATCCGTTGGTAGGTATGGCGCTGAGCCAAGGCTTCTCGCGCCTGATCTTCTTGCCCCTTCTGCAACGCGAGTTGCGCCCGGTTATACCATTCTTGGGCGAGGGTTTGGGTTTGGTGCTGCTGGCGTTCGGTACGCTTTTGGGTGGCGATCGCCTGCGCCACCGCCTGCCGCAGTTGAATCAAATCGCGCTGCATATCTGCCACAGCTTGGTCGAGCATTTTTTCGGGATCTTCCGCACCGTTGACCCAGTCACCCACCTGAGCACGAATGACCTGTCCCAATCGACCCAGTACACCCATCGCTGTGTTCTCGTCCTTGTGATGATTTACCTGCTCTTAGCAAGATATTAGCTAATTCTGCTGAAAGATTTAGCCGCTGAGAAAGCACTCTGCCCTGATGTGCAGATCCGGCCAGTAGCTATTAAGGAACTACTGACCGGATCAGCGTGTGCGGCTGATGACGCCAATTGCGGTTAAGCGGAGAGCACCGCTTGGGCCGCGGCTAACCCTGCGCCAGGCGTAAACCCGTTAGCCCCGAGTTGGGCCAGAGTGGCCTCGAGCGAAGCGACGGCGGTCAGGATATCGCGATCGCCGACAAAACCGAGGTGACCCACGCGGAAAATCTGGCCTTTCAGATGGTCTTGACCACCGGCCAGGGCAATATCGTATTGCTTGCGCATGATCGAGCGGATTTTCTCCGCTTCGACGCCTTGGGGCATGACGGAGGTGACTGCTGGACTTGCCACCTCATCGGCAGCAAAGAGCGGTAGATTGAGGGCTTTCATCGCTGCCCGCGTCGCGGATTGCAACTTAGCGTGACGCGCAAAGATATTCTCAAGCCCTTCTTCCTGCATCATTTTGAGGGCGACTTGGAGGGCAAAGAACAGACTCACCGGAGGGGTAAAGGGCGTGGTGTTCTTCGCGCCGTTTTTACGATACGGG
>CAZFWL010000062.1:0-9747 GCA_964522775.1 uncultured Halomicronema sp. | reverse complement strand
AAGTTGTCTAATTCACGCTAAATCTAACTCTCTCCAGGCTCTTGGAAATCGGTTTCAGGAAATTATCGAGATGCCCAGTCAGACTGTCGATTCAATCAAAGCCATCTTTCAAAGCCGCCTAACCACGCTTGAACATCTCTTGAAGTCGGCCCAAACCCATTTCAAGGGTGATGAATCATTTTTGCAGGAACGGATTGCGGCTGACATGTTGCCCTTTGGCACACAAGTCGCGTTTACCTGTAATCAACCCCGTAACTTTGCCCTGTGGTGTGACGGTAAACCCATGGATAATCTAGATCCGGAAGTCACCTCTCTAGCGCAGGCACACGAGCACATCGCAAATACTAAGGAGTTGCTTGCATCAATTGGCATTGATGACGAAAAGTTGGAAGAGGCTACCCGCATCGATCTTGGCAAAGAGCTGTATATGGAGATGTCTGGTAGCGCCTATGTGAATGATTTCCTCATGCCAAACTTCTACTTTCACCTAGTGACGGCTTACGACATTCTACGCATGGCAGGTGTGCCTATTGGCAAGCGAGATTATATGATGCACCTCGTTCCTCTTCTTAAACAGAAGTAATGTCTAAGCATTCAACAATAATTACCTGTTAGTGGCAGGAGCATCTGGTGAGGGTGCCTTAACTGCACTCAGTCCTCAATTGATGTTTGGGTAGATTAGGTGAACGGAGATAGATCAACGCTTAGTCGCCAGGCGGTAAGGATGCTGCAAGGAGGGCGGCTTGGGTGCGATCGCGCAATCCCAGTCGCCCCAACAAATTAGTCACGTGATTTTTGACCGTCCCTTCAGAGAGAAATAGCGTTTGGGCAATTTCCCGATTACTCGCTCCTTGACCAATCAGAGTCAGTACCTCATGCTCCCGAGGCGTTAACTCATGAAAACCGGGTGGGACTTCAGGCGGCGCGGGCGCGACTTGGGACATCACCATCTTTTGCAAAATGCCGGGACCAAATTGAGCATAGCCCCGCTGCACCGCTCGAATCGCTTGAGCCACTTCTTCCGATGGAGTGTCTTTGAGTAGGTAGCCCACTGCCCCTGCCTGTACCGCTTGCTGCACCAGTTCATCATCTTCAAACGTGGTGAGCACAAGCACTTTTAGGTCTGGATGCTGGTGCAAGAGCTCGCGGGTAGCGGCGACCCCGTCCATAATCGGCATGCGAATGTCCATCAACACCACGTCAACAGCGTTGGGAGTGGCAAAGAGCTTTTGGGCGATCGCAACGGCTTCTCGACCATTGGCCGCTTCCCCCACAATCTGCAGGTCAGCTTCTAGAGACAGTAACGCTTTCAGCCCTTGCCGCACGATCGCTTGATCGTCCACTAGCAGCAGTTGAATCATGCTATCTCCGCTGGTAAGGGTAGCCAGACTTGCATGGTACAGCCCTGACCAGGAGCCGTAATCCATTGTGCTTCACCCCCTTCTGCCACTGCGCGTTCCCGAATGCCGCGCAGACCAAAGCCGCTGGTGTTGTCTTGCGCATTGAAGCCCACCCCATTGTCTTGAATCGTGATATGTAATCGAGACGCATCGCTAGAGGGACGGATGATAATGCTGACCTGACTGGCTTGAGCATATTTGGCAATATTGGTCAGGGCTTCCTGCACCATGCGATAGACCGTTAGCTTTAAGGATTCGGGTAGAGGCGGGCCATTCACCGTCACGTTGGGCGTGACCCCGGTGACTTGCTGGAGCCGTTGGGTGAGGGGGGCGATCGCACTGGCCAAATCTTGCTGAGATAGTGGCGTTTGCCGTAGCGTTGCGACTGCCTGCCGCGTCTCATTCAAGGCGGTTGAACCCATCTCTTTTGCCTGAGACACAAAGGTTTTGGCTTGTTCAGGATTTACCTCCCACAGCTTTAAAGCACCCTCCAGCTGAATATTTAATCCGGTGAGAGCGTGGCCCAGCGAATCGTGAATCTCTCGGGCAATCCGAGTACGTTCCTGATTCATCGCCAGCTTTTCGATTTGGGCTGCCGATTTCCTCAGCTTTTGGTTGGCCCGTCGCAGCTCTACCCGCCGTTGCCGTTCTGACAAAAGGGCATTCATAAATAGGAGTAAAAACACGAGCAGCACCAAGAACATCACCACGGCATTGAGCCGGATGCCAATCAGCTGCGATACCAACCGTCCCCCTCCGCGGGGGGGAAAGGCGCGATCTAAAGATTCCAACTGACGCTGCACCACCCCTAGAAAAAAGATGAACGTTGCGCTGGTGACTAGTAGGCGTCCTGGCAGTTTGAACATGAGGCAACTGCGCATCACCAAGACAATGTGCAGCAATGGAAATAATCGCAGTCCGACGGTGCTCCAGCGAGCAGCGAGCACCAACAAGCCAAACTGCAGCAACACGTGGAAAACCTTAACGCCCAAGGGCCGAGTCGGTAACCACAGCCCCAAGGCCCCAAACCCCGTAATAGCCAATAGTGCTACTGCTGGGAACCCGACACTGCGCGGCCAGACCGTGGGGGAAAATTCGCTGGCCAGCGCCATCCCCACGAGGACCCATTCTCCGTACAGCAAAAACGGAAAGGGATGGTGGTCAGGACGAATGGCTTGAATTGACGTCATGGCACAGATCGTCAAATGGATTGGTTAGAGATTACGGCAATGCCAACAAATGCGCCAAGGTTAGCCCTGCTGGATGGCCAAACATGCATCAAGAAATCGTCAGGGAATCTAATCATCGCCTGTGATCTAAAGCGCTAGCAATAATCCTATGTAACCCCACTTCAGTCAGGGGCGATCATGACAAAAGTCATGGTTGCGACGTGACTTCTTGACCAAAAATCGCCGTTAGCCGTTGCGTAGATTGGAATCGTTTCCGTACAACACTCATTGGGAGTAACGAACTATGCAACGCTTTTTTCGCCTCGGACTCATGGGCCTAGCGGCTACCGCCATGCTGATAACAGCACCTTTTGCCATCGGTAACGCGAGTGCTCAGGGCTTTCCAGCCTTGGAGGAACTTGATTTAACCACCGAGCAACAGGAGGAGTTACAGGGCATCTTTCAGGATTTGCGGAGTGAGGTCAGCGATATTCTCACCGAAGATCAACAGGCCCAATTTCAAGCTGCTTATCAAGAAGCTCAGGATTTCCGTGCGGCTGCTTCTGCAATTGACAATCTGACGGATGAGCAAAAAGCCGAGATGCGGACGGTAATGCAAGGAGTCCGGGCAGACGTCGGTGATGTCCTCACCGATGAACAGCTGGCAGAACTGCGATCGCTGCGCCAAGAACGCCGTCAAAATCGTCGCTAGATTTACCGGATGCCTGGGGATTGAGATTCGCAGAACTCAATCCCGCACTGCCCTTTTCGATTCCTACTGCTGAATCCATTCGCTTACAATTCCACACCATAAAACTGTCATGAATACATCGCCCTCCCTGGAAAGGATACAGGCCCAAAGAGTCGAACGGTTTTTGCAAGTATTTGGCTGGCTTGCTGATCACCTCGATCTCAACGTGCCGCCGATTGTGGAAATGGAGCATTTGCGATCGCTGCCCCCTGGCACCCTGGGTCACACCTGGGCAGAACATCTTGATGTCAATGGTCTTGACCCGTTTGTTCGAGGACCGCGTCGCCAACAACTTCATGACGGCATTCATGTCTTAACCGGCTATAGCACCGACCCCGTGGGCGAAGCCGAAGTCCAAGCCTTTTTGCTAGGGGCAAAGTTTCGGTTAGCGAACCTGCTCATTGGACTAGGATTGCTGCGGGCGATCCAGCGCCAACGACGACATCAGCTGCTGGTACTGAGTCATATGGAGGTGCGATCGCGCCTCCGCGCAGCATACCGACGAGGACATCATTCCTGCTTTGATCCGGATACTTGGCAACCGGAAGAGCTGTGGGCGCGATCGCTCAAAGAAGTACAGACAGGTTTTGGAGTCTAATGCATGGAAACCGTGAGACCACTCTTCAAGGTTTAAAGACACGTTTCATCCAACTGAATAGGATTTGAATAGGATTTTTTTGTCGATGGCTTAACTGTTCCTGCAAGGTGTCATACATCTTTTGCAAGTCCTGATACAGCTGGTAATTTTCGATCGCTGACGCCGCTCGCTCGGCGAAAATTGAGACCAGCCGGATTTCCTCTTCATCGAACTTGCGAGGAACCGAATGGAAGGAACAAATAGTGCCAACGAGTTCGCCCGTTGACCGCCTGAGTGGGACACCGATATAAGAGCGATAGCCTTCAGGAGATTCGCCGTACTGCTTACCGATTTCTGTATCCTCTACCACTAGCGGACGACCGCTTTGAAACACGTATCCGGTCAAAGTCAGATGCAGTTGATAGGTCTGGTTGGCTTCTTCGCCAATGTCCAAACTGCTGGCAAGAATGCGTTCTTCATCATCGCGGCATAGCGTCACCACTGACCAATCTAATGCGAGCAGCTCACTCACCGCGATCGCCACCTGCTCTAAATACGAATCCAGCTTCCCGTTGCGATAGGTCAACACTGCCAAAATTTCGACAATCCGCCGTTCTCGGTGGCGCCGTTCGCTAATAATTTGAGAAGCCGCCAAAAATTGATAATCCAGACCGCTCAGACTTTTATCCTGGCTCCATTCTTGAGCGATCAGTAAGTCCCGCGATCGCAGCAATTGCGCTTCATCTTGATAGTTTGAGTTCACCCAGGCATTGAGGTTGACTGCGTAGGGCCGCAAGTTAGCCAGTTGCTGCTGCACCCACGCATGGTTGAAAATTTCGCTGTAGATCCGGTTAGTCACCCGTAAGTACCCTGACCTTTGGGTCACGATGCCTGACAGCAACAACGGCGAAAAATCATTGAAACTCTTCATCGTCTGGATCGCGATTCCCCCAGCCGATGCCAGGATCTGCTGGTACTGCCCTAGCAGACGGCTAACCTTGGTAACATCCTGCAACAGATACCGCTGCACAGTGCGCAGGTGCTCGGGTTCATCCTGAATTTGCCAATGATCAATGATGGCGTTGCGGACTAGCCCTTCCACCCAGTTACCTTCCTCACCTACCGCAATCTCAATCCGGCCCGAGTGATTAACATGACCCGTTTGTTGGACTAGCGCACAAAGCTTTTGGGTGAGGAAAGGTTGCCCATCTGTCCATTCCAGAATCGCCGTCAACACGCGACGCGGGCGTTCGACAAACGGCTCTAACCCTGGCAGCAGTGGTGATGCCTCGGCAAAGGTAAAGCCCGACAGGTGAATGGCCGTCCCAATGTTAAACGGGGTGCGCTTCACGTCGCTGCTCAAATCACCGGGAGACGCGACCCCAAACAGAGCCCAGTTGAGCCGCTGAAAGTTCGCATCGGCGGCCCGCTGGTTGTGGCAGTACCGCACCAGCGCAAAGAAATCATCAACGGGAAACTTGAGACTCTGAATACTATCGATTTCGTCGATAAAGATGAATAGATTTTGCTCGGGAAACTGCTGGAGAATGAGGTCTTCAAAGAAGTTGCCGAGCTTTTGCACTGGCGACAAGTTGCCCTGCTCCATCCACCAGGTTGTGAGGTCAACTTGGCGGTACAGTCGCAGACTTCGCCATAAGTCAAAGGCAATGCCCTGGTACCACTGATCTGCGGTAATGTTCTCACTGCCGATACGGGTCATATCGACCGAGGCACAGTAGCCTTGATCCGCACTATGAATGCGATGCCGAGTGCGCAAACGCAAACTTGACTTGCCCATTTGGCGGCTGGTGAGCACGTAGCAAAGCTCCCCCCGCAGCAGCGCTTCATAGAGGTCGAGATCGGCCTGCCGTTCTATATAGGTCGGGTTGTCAACGGCGAGACTGCCGCCAACCTGATAGTCAAACATGCCATGCTGCCAAGCTTTGGGTGCTGTTTCTAATCCTAGGCTGACTTTTTGAATCAGCGAGCTGTGTTTGTGGACATTGCGGGTTCTAGCAAAACGCTGCCCTGCCGAGTTGCGGCTACATCGTTAGCCAGGTGCCATCCTGTTTGACGAAGCCCCAGCGCTGCTTGAGTTGAACCCGCGCCAACCCCTCGGAAAAGGGGCCTGCATTTTGAAAGGTGGGCGCAATGACTGCTTCACCCGCCAGATTGATGTAGCCATATTTGCCCCCCACTTGCACAGCGGCCATCCCCTCGGAGAAATCGGCGGCATAGTCAAACTCGCCCGCGATCGCCACCTCACCCGTGCGATCTATGAAGGCCCACTGACCCCCTTGCAGTGCCACGGCCAGCCCTTCTGAAAAGTCGGACGCATAATCTAGCGTGGGCTCAATCACCCACTCACCGTCGGTATCAATGAAGCCCCACTTTTGTCCTTGACGCACCCGGGCCAACCCTTCGGAAAAGTTGAACGCACCGTCAAAGGTGAGGGGAATGGCGATGCTACCGTCCGGGGCAAGGTAGCCATATTGGCGATCCACCTTCACCACGGCCCGCGCTTCCGAAAACTGCCAGGCATCTTTAAATTGGGGAGCGATCGCCAGGTCGCCGTCCTGATTCACATAGCCATACACGCCGTCTTGCTTCACCACGGCGAGTCCTTCCGTGAAACTTTCGACGAGCGAAAACTCCGGTTCAATGACCCATTGGCCTTGAGTATTGATAAAGCCATACTTTTGGCCGCCCTGCACCGCCGCTAAACCCTCAGAAAAATCCTTGGCCTGCTTAAATTGCACGGTGATGGCCCAGTCGCCGGAGGGGGCGATATAGCCGTGATAGTCCCCTGCCCGCGCCACCGCCAGTTGTTCTGAAAAGGCACCAGCGACTTCGACATTGGCATCGGCGATCGTCGTCACCCACTCACCCGTTGCATCGATATACCCCAGCCGCTCGCCTAGGCGGACGGCAGCGGTGCCTTCGGCAAAGTCAGTGGCAGTCTCGAAAAACAGCGGTTCTGGCATGACCTGAGCAGACTCGATCGCAGTGGGACTTATGAACTCTACCACCACGGCTGTCGGCAGGGCTGACCCCTGGGCGGCGGGCAGGCTGCAACCCGCGATCGCTAGTCCGCCACAACTGCCAATGACCCGCCAATTCCAAGGAGAAAATGCCATGCCAAGAGAATGCGCAGCCGCATTCAAATACTGCTGTTCTTAACCTGACAGGAGAAAATTGGGTTCGGGGCGTTCCGTCACAATTTGGGCCAATCCGTCACAATTCGCAGCAACTTACGGGCAGGCAACCCGGTCACTTAATTGTTTGCCCTCTCAGGATTCCAGCCATTTCGCAAGGGGCATCGCCAGGGATCATTCAGCATGGTGAGAACTGGCAACCCGCAGTTTTTCCAGCCCGTCTAACAGCAGATCTAGCCCAAAGGTAAAGTCATGCAGCCCATCGTGCTGTCCGGTGATGACTTGCTGGGTCAGGTGATGCATGTAGGGGTAGCGCTCTGGGGGAATCATTGCCACATAGTCTTGCGCCACTTGGGCATACTCATCCGCTTCAAAAGGAAAATTCAGCGCTTGCAACGTGAAGCCATAAATGTGGCTATCCATGGCATTCCAGGCATAGTCTGCCATAGGGTACGAGAACCCAGCCTCGACTAAACAGGCGAGCGTCGCCTCGATATAGCGCAGCATCGCTGGCCCCACATTCACCCGCGACATCAGCGCCAAGGTCGCCCACGGATGATGCATGAGCGCGGCATGGGCTGACTGCGCCCGCTGCCGCATAGCGGCTTGCCAATCTACGGCCAAGCTCGGCAGCGCAATCTCTGATACCACCAACTCGACCATGCCATCGATCATGTCGTCTTTGTTCGTCACGTGGTTATAGAGCGACATGGCTTTAACCCCCAGGGTTTGCGCCAGCTTGCGCATCGACAGCGCTGCCAACCCTTCCGCATCGGCACGCTGTAGCGCCGCCTGCAAAATGCGATCGCGACTCAGGGGCAGCGCCCCAACCGATTCCGTCGGTGAAGATTTAGTCATTGCAACCTTTCGTCATTGTTCCAAAACCATCGCCACCGTTCTCGTTCAACGGATGATTGGCCACCGTGATCGCCTTCCATATTGACAAACTTACGGCGTAAGTTAAACTTACAGTGTAAGTCTCGATGGTGCGACTTTGCTCCGCCCGTTTCTGTCTCTCTCGGAGGTGACTCAATGACTGCAATCGCTGCTATAACGTCTGATGCTGGAGTCCAAACGATGAAAGCGATCGCTCAAACCGAATACGGTGCCCCGGAAGTCATGAATCTGGTCGAGGTTGCCAAGCCGACGCCGCAAGCCGATGAAGTGTTGATCAAAGTGCAGAGTGCTTCGGTTGATGCTGGTGTCTGGCACTTGATGCGGGGAACACCGTTTTTGATTCGGCTGATTTATGGCGGCCTGCGGCGACCGAAGTATCCAATTATCGGCAGCGCGATCGCGGGCGAGGTGGAAGCAGTGGGAGACAACGTGACCCAATTCCAGCCTGGCGATCTCGTCTTTGGCGACCTCTCCGCCTCTGGTTTTGGGGGCTTTGCCGAATATGTCTGCGCCCCTGCAACTGCTGTTGTCGCCCAACCCACCAACCTCACCTTTGATGCAGCTGCTACCGTACCGGTTTCCGCCGTGTCCGCCCTCCAGGGCCTCCGCGACGTGGGCCAACTTCAACCCGGCCAGCGAGTATTAGTGATTGGGGCCGCTGGTGGCGTGGGGTCCTTTGCCGTGCAAATCGCCAAAGCGTTGGGGGCCGAGGTGACCGGGGTCTGTAGTGCCCACAAGCGAGATCGGGTGCGGCAGCTGGGAGTCGATCACGTCATTGATTACAGTCATCCGGCGCTTACCCAACCTGACCAGCCCTACGACCTCATTCTCGACACCGCCGCCTATCGCGATTTTGTCGATTACCTCCCAGCGTTGCGACCCGGTGGCACCTACGTGATGGTCGGTGGTTCGACTCCGGCCTTCTTTCGCGCCCTGTTGCTCGGCCCTTGGATCGGCAAGCGCCGCGATCGCCAGGTCAAGTCCCTCGCTGCTGCCTCCAAACAGGTCGATCTACTCACTTTGAAGGAGATGATCGAAGCTGGACAAGTGAAGCCGCTGTGCGATCGCACCTATCCCCTCAGCCAAGTTCCCGATGCCATTCGCGCGTTAGAACAGCGCCAGGTCACGGGTAAAGTTGCGATCACGATCGCTTAGCCAACGGCTGCTGTAAACCATGAATTGGCTCCATCGTGAGTTCAGGTCACGGCTTGAAATCGGTAGACATGATGCCGCAGGACTAACTGCTGCTGTTCCAGGCTCAATGGCGGCGATTGAATCAACGTATCTAGGCTGAGCCCATTGGCTAAAGCCAGCAACGTATTGGTTTCCAGCTCAAGATTGAGACTGGCGTCAATTAATTGCTGGTCCTGTAGCGCTTGGAGCTCCTGCAAAATAATTTGCCGCAGTTGCCCAGCGCTCTGTTGGTGCTCGGCCATCAACTGCTCACGGCCCACGGCATACCCCAAGAAGGCGACCCAAACCCGGAGAATTTCTGCGCGTTCTGGGTCCGCGGGCAGAAATGACGACAACATGGCCACCAGTCGCTCTAGGCCGGACTTATTTTCAATAGCGGTAGCGAGCAACGCCTGCAAGCGCGCCGTCACCTGATGCAAGGCAAACAAGATCAACTCTTCTTTGTTACGGAAATAGTGTGTGACAACGCCAGTGGTGCAGTGCATCTCTTGGGCGATCGCCCGCATACTGGCACGATCCAAGCCTTCGCGAACGATGACTCGCCAAGCCGCTTCAGAGACCTCTAGCCGTCGATCTGGTTGCCCCATCACTAAGCCTTGTCACA
>CAZFWL010000061.1:0-9855 GCA_964522775.1 uncultured Halomicronema sp. | reverse complement strand
CGAGCTTGGCCCCGCTACTACGTTCGAATAAATGGATGTAGCCCGACTTTTGGGAGCTGACGTAAACGGTGGAGTCCCAAACGGCGACCCCATCCGCTAGGTAGGGTAACCGGGCGAAAAAGGTCGGTTTCAAAGTATCGCGATCGCACCAAAAGACCGACTCATCTTGCGTAAACCAGAACGTATCATCGGCGAGGGATACGCCGCCTACCCCCATCCAGTCTTTGTCTTCTAACTGATAGGGATTCAAGATGATGGTGTTGTTGGTCTTCGGATCGATAGAGACTAGATAGCCGCGTACCGTATCAATCGAAAACAGGCGATCGCCATCTGACGCTAGTCCAGACAGAGCATAGACCCCAATCGGGCGAATGGTCGACGGCCGCAATGTTCCCCCAGGGAACCCCTGCTCAGACTTAGACATAAACGCAATCAACTCCGGACGGCCGTTAGGATTTTTAACAACGGATTACGGCACTCATTATAGGGATTCCTGCCCGCTTTACATCGCCCGTTCAGCGACGAAGTTCGCCCCCGATGACAATTGCGCGTCCGTATCAAAAAAGGGATATCAAAGCGTTTCACCCACGGCTGAATCCGCTATGCTGACAGCCATGTCAATTTACGGAGACAACGATTTTGGGGTCCCAAGTGATTGATCCAACCACTCATCCCCCATCGGTGCCGGGGCGCTCATGGCACGGACAAGCCACCCTCACGTTCGAGCGGCGGGGCGATCGCACCGTGCCTGAGGCACTCACTCAAGCTCCGCTAAAAGTGCAGCGGCCGTTTTACCCAGAAGGTCCCGATCTTTGCCAATCGGTGTTGTTGCACACAGCCGGGGGCATGGTGGGCGGCGATCGCCTTAGCTATGATCTGCATCTCAAGGCCAATAGCCACGCCCTCGTCACCACTGCAGCCGCGGCCAAAATTTACCGCGATCATCCTCAACCCGCACAAGTCAACGGCACCATTCGCGTTGAGTCGGGAGCCTGGTTGGAATGGTTGCCCCAAGAAGCGATCGTGTTTGAAGGGGCTCAGTATCATCAATCCTGGCGGGTGGAGTTAGCTGCCGAGGCCCATTGGTTGGGCTGGGATGTGCTACGGCTGGGGCGCACAGCGCGAGGCGAACGATTTTGCCAGGGTGAGGTGCGATCGCGATTTGAAGTATGGCATGATGGCCAGCTAATTTGGGTTGATCCACAACGCCTGGTCGGTAGTGAAACCCTCTGGCAAAGTCCCCATGCGTTAAACCATTGCCCCGTAATTGGCACGCTGGCTTGGGTCGGTGCTGTGCCCACAGATGAACTGGTCAAAGCGGCTCGCTTCGCGTGGGAGCAGCAGCCGAACCGCCGAGGTGAGGTGGGCGTCACTTGCCTCCAGCGCGGCTTGCTCTGTCGCTATCGCGGCCCGTCAACTAGCGAGGCCCGCCGCTGGTTCACACAAGTGTGGCAATTGCTGCGGCCACACTATGGCGGCACTACAGCCACCATTCCCCGAGTCTGGCAGCGTTAAGTCAACGGCCAGTCAGCCCGCCAGCCCTTAGCTTGACCTGGAGCCACTGCCCCGGCAGCTAAAGTGCAGATACAAATAACCGCCTTTATTGCCTTGCGGTTGGTCCGTCGCCAACTGGCAAATGGACGGTTTCGCCGTAATGAGCGGATCAGCAGGATCAACCTCCGAGCGAATCACCCAAAGATCCGTAGGCTGGGTGAACTGACTCACCAAGTTAGCAAAGCTTTCGGTGACGGGGCGCTCCACGGGACTGTCCACACCATAACCTTGCTTAATGGCAAAAAAGACGGGCGGTGCAGACCAGCCACTGGTGACGTCATCCGGATGAAAGCGGCGCTCAATCTCCCAGCCCAAGCTGAGAAATTTCGCTCCAATGACAGTAGGTTCGGCAAAAATTTTCTCGGTTGAAGCGATCGTGATGGGTTGAGACGAATGGGCCTGCATAAAGGGGATGAAGCGATCGGGCGCGTAGTATTTGGGAAACGCGAAATTATTCACCACCATCAGCGCACTCAGCAGCCCGGCAATCCAAACTCCAGTTACAAACTGTCGTCCGCTGAGACGACGCTGGCGAAACGGCAGCGGCACACTGAGGACATCGGCAGGCGATCGCCCCTGCCAATATTGAGCAAAAATGCCCCCTGCCAAAATCATCAGCGCCGGATAGTAGGTAAACATGTACCGCAACCCGCGCGTGATATCCGACCCCTGGACATAACAAATCAGAGCAAACAGGCTCAGTATCGCCACCCCAAAGCCCCCCATAATCACCAGTCCGGTATGACCTTCGGGCCGACGATTGAGCTGCCGTCCCCCACGGAACATTGCTGGCACGAACACGATGATGAACCCCAGCGTCAGCACTATGGACACGACAATCAGGGCGATCTGTAGCGGGCTCTGAGCAAAGAAGTTAGCTGGCGTGACAAAGCTGGTGATCACCACCGCAAAGCTTTGGGCGATGGGGTTGATGAACTTCATCAGTGAAGCCCCATCGTCTTTCAGGAAAGTGGTCTGAGGGCTGCCGTAGAAATTGATGAGGACTGGCAACCAAGCCAAAATACTGGCTGCGGTCAGCAGCGTCACCATATAGATCCGTCGCCAATGGGGGTGCCAAAGCACTGCGCCTCCCTGCCGCCGCCACTGCTGATAAGCGATCGCCGCCAACACCATGCCTTCAGCCATGAAACTCAAGGCCGAAAAATAATGATTAGCAAATCCCAGGGCATTGACTAAGCTCCACCCTAAGCACAATCCCCACTTCGGGGCTTGGCCGACCAATACCGAGCGCGTGGCGATCGCAAAGCATCCCAGCGATGCACTTATTAACACGATGGCAAACCCGTAATGCCGGGCCTCTTGGGCCAAAAACAGACTGAATGGCGACACCGCCATAAAAGCCGCACTGAATATACCCGCCAACTTGGACTGGAAGGTTTGCCGACTCGCCCAATAGATAACGGGAATCGCCGCTGCTCCCCACAGAGCCGAAAAGAGGCGGACAGGCCCAAAGATGCCGTCACATTATCGGTCGAGAACAGATCCATCCAGACGTGGGCCAGCATGAAGTAAAGCGGTGGATGGTTATTTTCCTGTAGCAGGAACCGCGCTGAATCAAGCGGCGTCGCCTCAGCATGAGCCCGAATCGGTTGCAGCAAGGCGTCCAGATCAACGAGTTGATCAATCGGCAACAAAAAGCTGCTGTTCCCCAAGCTAAAAATGACGGTGCTAACCTCATCCATCCAAGCCGTCTTGAGGTCAAGGTTGCTTACCCGCAGGGCCAAACCCAATAGAAACAATCCCAACACCCAAACCCAAGCCGATTGACTAGGTTGGTCAGGCTTAACCCTGACTTTTTCCGGTGGATGCAACACTGATCTCAAACCGCTGACCTCACTCACAGAGATAAATCAATTGTTAAATCATAGTAAATGAGGAAGGTATTCTGGCCTAAAGGCGCTGTGTGCCCTCCCGACGCACACAGCCATTGATGCAGTGAGCTCTGCTCACAAGGGTTGAGGCCGATTTTGAGCTCATAAATTTTGGCATCTAGGGGCACCACGAAATGTAGACCACCCGATGCGTCCTGACACTGCAAAGATCTAGGGTGAGGTTTATGTTTGAGTACCGAACAGTAACTGCCAAAAGCTACATGCCGGGCTAACTGCTTGGATTGCGCTACTCAAAAAAATTGCATCCAGGGCAGTGGCGACATTAACTGTCGCCAATCCATTATTTGATCGGCGGGGACGGTGTTTACGGGTAAAAGCTTTGCTTCGGTAAACCGATCTGCTGATCCAGACCATGCATTAAGTTAAAACACTGAACGGCCTGTCCAGCCTGGCCTTTCATCAAATTATCGATCGCGGACATCACGATCACTCGGCCCGTGCGAGCATCGACTTCGATGCTGATATAGCAGCGATTGGTACCCCAAGCCCACTTTGTTTGTGGATAAACGCCCGTGGGTAAAACCGTAATCCAGGGCGATCGCCGATAAAACGTACTGTAAATCGTGTGCAGATCTTCGCGCACCAAGCCTGGATCTCGGAGATTGGCATACACCGTCGATAAGATGCCGCGCACCATCGGCACCAAATGAGGCGTGAACTGCACCATCACCTCGCGCCCCGCGAGCCGTGAGCAAATTTGTTCAATTTCTGGGGTGTGCCGATGCTTTGCCACGCCATACGCAGCGAGTGAATTGTCGGCTTCGGCCAGCAGCAGGTGTTCTTTTGCTTGGCGCCCCCCCCCGGACGTGCCCGACTTGGCATCAATAATCAGGCTGTCAGATTGGGCCAGTCCCTGCTTCAGTAATGGCGAAATCGCTAGCAAACTCGCTGTGGGATAACACCCTGGACACCCTACCAAGCGAGCTTCTGCTAAGCGATCGCCAAATAGCTCCGGCAATCCATACACCGCTTGCTGATTCGTCCTGGCATCAGCGCGATCGTTGCCGTACCAAGCCTGATAAGTCTCCAAGTTAGCAAATCGGTAATCTGCCGATAAATCTAAGACCCTGCAGCCTCGTTCCAGCAGCTGCGGTGCTAAGTCACAGGCAAGGCCATTGGGCAGCGAGAGGAAGACGACATCGCAGCGGTTGACAATAACGTCAACACTTACTGCTTCAACCGTCAGGGGCACCGCTAAATGAGGATAAATCTCGACATATTCACGCCCAGCACTGCTGTTTCCTCCAAGATACGTAATATCAGCGTTCGGATGCTCACTCAGCAACCGAACCAATTGCACGCCGCCATAGCCCGAAGCACCGACAATCCCGACTCGAATTCGTTTAGACTCGCCCATAGTTTTCGTATCTAGCCAATGTCAAAGATTCACCCCAGGGGGGAACAAGCATAACGGTAAATAAGCTTGACACTATCTGATTAGTTTGTGACAGAACTTTATTGTAGTTAGACGAGCACTAGGCTTTGCGCTAATCGGCTGACGTAGGTAAATACTCAGCTCCTGTAAGGGTCTCACTCATTGACCGTTTACATGACACTGCTTAGAACTCAATTTCGGGATTGCTGACCACCCATTTGAGGGTCTAGCAGACAGAGTACTTTCCAGTCACAAATGAACTATGGGCGATACTGGGTTCGAACCAGTGACCTCTTCCGTGTGAAGGAAGCGCGCTACCCCTGTGCTAATCGCCCTTGGAGTTACGACAATAGCATGTTAATCCATACTTCTGCTGAATGCGGAGGTGGAGAAAATGCGGAAACCATGAGTTCCAAATCGCACCCTTACCCCGCTAGTTGGATAAGACGAGTGCTAGCCAATATTAGCGTTAGGGTCAGGCACGCCTTGGGCTGCCTGCAAGTGAGCCTGAACCATTCCTTGAAATTCCGTTTTGCGAATCTCTGTACCCTGGCGCAGATTACCGGGCGTGTCAAAAAAGATCATGCTGTCCAGGCTTTTGAGCGCCAGCATTTGAAATAAGACGTGTGTGACTGGCGTGGGAATCGCCATGATTTGAGGATTTTTGGCCGTGTTGGGATCTGAGGCGGCATCTTTCAGAGTGGCGAAGCCGTAGAGCACATTTTTCCTCATATTTGGCTCTAGACGGTTGCTTAGCGTCGTCATGACCCAGCTCTTACCCAGATTTTGCAAGATGTAATACCGCCGATGCTTAAGGCGTTCAGCAAAGGTGAGCAACACTGGAGAGATCGCCTCAATTGTTGGCCCAGTCACCCCGTCATTGGGGGCATTTTGTGCCAAAGTTTGAATTTGTGCTTGTAAGTCTTCCATATACGTAATATGTAGCGATTAAAAGAGCAGCAATACTAGGCTGAGCCCGATGCAAACTAACTTAATGGCATAAAGCCATGCGACCCCAATGCCGCTGTCAGCGCCCATTCATGCTAGTACACTCTGTTCCCCGTGCAAGCATTTCTCTGGTGGCCAGCACATAGATAGTGATCTTACGTAAGTTTTCGGGCAGTCTGAAAAAGAATCATTACCATTAGCCAACTACCGCCCGTGTCGAAATGGCACATCAGCAACGCACAGAATCAGCTCTTGACGGGGACAATCTAGCCTTGTTCCATTCAAAAGCGCCTGTGTTAATGTTTGAGGGATCATCTGCATCGGGGTAGTTCTGCCGAAGCGTGGAAGTACTTTTAGAGAAACTTTACCAAGAGCTTAAGCAAGCCACACGAGCCGCTGACAAAAACAGTCGGGCGATCGCTAAGCGTTTAACCAATGAGGTGCAGCGGATCTGTACCCAAAGCCAACGCATTCAAGATTCTGGCGAGGTTGACACCTGGGCTCACAACCTAGCAATGCACCGATTCAATCAGTGTATTAAGTACTACCGCTTTGGTTCGATCAAAGGCCGGGTAGAGCTGCACAGCACCTTGAGTGCAATTGTCTACCGATATATCTCTCCGCCCCATGCCCAGGCCAGTTATCAAGCCCGCCTCAACCTGATCGAGGACTTTCTACAAAACTTTTATCTCGAATCGCTCAACGCCTTTCGCCGAGAAAACGAAACAGCGTCCGATTATCAACCGCGAACGCTGTTAGAACTGGCTGAGTACATGGCTTTTACCGAGCGCTATGGCAAACGTCGCATTCCACTACCGGGCAGGCGCAGTCAACAACTCATCATTTTGCGAGCGCAGACCTTTGCGAAACAACAGCCGCCAGAAGCTACCTTAGATATTGAAAAAGCAGCTGAGGGTGGCAATCATGACACCGATGAAGTGCGTGATAGCTTGCACACCAAACGCTTACGCGAGAAATTAGTTGCTCAGCAAGATGGTTTGCCGGAAGAAGTCTTGCGAAATCGAGTCATTGAAGCCTTACTCAGCTACCTCAAAGAGCGTAATCAAGAAGATTGTGCTGACTATTTTGCCCTGCGCCTGCTCGACTTACCCACCACTGAAATTGAATCAATGTTGCAGTTGACGCCGCGACAACGCGATTACTTGCAGCAGCGCTTTAAATACCATTTAGTTCGCTTTTCGCTGTCGCACCATTGGGATATTGTCCATGAGTGGTTAGAGGCGGATCTAGAGCGCAACCTAGGATTGGCGCCGCAGCAGTGGGAAACCCTGCAGCAAACCCTCAGTCCGACCCAACTCGAGCTGCTGCAACTTAAACAAGACGGATTTGTCGATGCAGAAATCGTGCAAAAGCTTGGTATCACTGCAACGCAAATGCAAAAGCAGTGGACAAAGCTCTTGGAGCAAGCCTGGGAAATCCGTAATCTTTAATTTATTCGCTTTGATTTGAATTGTCCGGAAGGGAGTCTACCAGTGATGAAAAGTGACGCAGATACGATTCGAAGCTTTCTAATCGGGCTCTTGGAACACTTTAGCCAGCTAGATGCTTCGCCATCAGGGCAGGTCGATGATACAACTGACACCGCTGCGCAGCGTGGGTTGCCCCCCAGCCCACAGACGACTGCGGAGATGGCATCGGCTAAAGCCTCTGAGCCAGCGGCAGTTGCATCTTCATTCACCTCTAGTCAGCCTGCATCGCTTGAAATTCCCCCGATTTCCGAACTTGGAGAATTACCTTCCGTGCAAGACCATTTTCAGACTGTGTTAAAACGCCGTCTCCAAATTGAAATTAGTCAAAACCCTCCCCGGTTTCCTTGGGAATCACGGGTGACTGACTATCCTGTAGAGCTAACTGAGTCTAGTACTTATCCTTGGCTGGTACAGTTGCGATCGCTCTCTCTGCCCACTCCCTTGCCTGATGATATTTTGGCGGGGTTGCTCAGTCGCTGCCAAGAGCTCATGGTGCAATCCCTGCAACCGGGCGTGCAGCTAGTAAAAGCGGTCGAAAATTTGTTTCCTGATCAGCCTCAAGCCATGGATCAAATTGCAGGGCTAGTGCTGGCCAATGCCACCGTTCGTAGCAGCACCGCGACCCGCGACATGGCTGCGCTCAAAGCGGCTTTTCCCGATGGTTACGATGGAGCGAATCCCCAGCAACAAGTAACGCTAACCATGCTGGCGGCCAAAGACATTTTCGAAACGTTGACCCTGGTATTAACTCCAGAGCAGCCTACGCAGCAGCGCCATTGGCAAACCTCTGAGGGGCCAGTCGCGATTACCGCTCGTTACCAAACCGGGACGCCGAACCAAATGAGCTTGGCTGTCGAGGTGCCCTGTGCCAGTCAAATGACGATGCCGACACTGGGACAAACCGTGACACAAACTCGCCCTGGCTTGTTGAATTTGACGCTGCCGGAACCAGTCGCTGGTGACACATATCCGGTCGAGGTCTACTTCAGCGACACCGAAGCCGCGCCCTTAACCTTTGCTGTTCGTTGGAGTAATCCCGCTTAGCAAAGCTGTGGACTAATTGTTTACTGTAGCTACCGACCTTTCCGTTTGCGAAGGGTCGGTGTTCGCGTTGCAAGTATTTAATGGGGACGCTGCGATAATGCGAGCCCAAGATTGCGATCAACAGTCCGTTAACAAGTACCAAATTAAGGCGCTCCCCCTTGACCTTTTAAGTGAGCTGGGATACACCTATGGCGTGGTTTGCCAAAACGCATTATGAAAGCATTTTTTCTAGGCATAACAAAATTGACTTTAGGGGTCTTTTTGGCCTTTATATTGATGTCTTTAGCGGGCGTTGCCACGGCCCGTTACTTTATGGCCAAGCTTTCCGTACTGCCGCCAAGACCAGTTTACGAAAATGACGTAGCGCTCCAGGTCGAAGCGGCCAACGCCCAAGCAGAAGCTCCACCAGCCCCCGTTGAGACTGCTCCTGCCCCCGCTACCGAGGAACTGCCGCCGGACAGTTATCTAGCAGTGGTGGTGCAACCAATCGGGTTGGTTATGCGCTCTGGTCCCGGGGCCGAAAACCCGCAACTCGGTGGCGTCGATTATCAAGATCAGGTCATTGTGCTAGAAACTGATGAAGCTGGCCTTTGGATGAAAGTACGCGTCGAAGCCACCGGTCAAGAAGGCTGGGTCAAATCGGGTAACACTGAAGCCGTGAATTAGTGGCCTCTAAGCATCAGTGACCGAGACAAGAAGTGGGCTCAAAGATAACAATTCACCTTTGTCTAACGGTTACTGCCAGTTATTCTGAGCTTGCTGCCAAACGTATTCAGCTAGTTGATCAATTTCAGTGGTGGTGAGGCGATCTTGATAGGCCGACATTGCTCCTTTACCGTTGGCAATCAGATCCGCGATCGCCGCTACCGAATCCACCCCATTACGCTCCAGGGCCCGCTGCTTCAAAGTTTTGCGTCGTCGAACGATGTTCCCCCCACCGATGTGACAGCCCGCGCAATGGGCGTCAAATAACGCCGGTGCTGCCGAGCTGGTCAGTTCCTCTGCATTTGCCACTGTTATCGGCATCAAAAGCAACCAGCTACACAGGATAATCAGCAGGCAAAGCCAAAGTTTAGGGAGCGATCGCATCATCAGTTCATTACGCTAGAGGAATGTCTGTATTGTAGTCAGGCCAGTGCTTTTGTAAAAATGTCGTCATCCCTTGGGTATTGAGGGGGCGGCTAAACCAGTATCCTTGCATCTGATCGCACCCTAAATCAGCTAAGTAATTGACTTGTTCAGGGGTTTCGACGCCTTCGGCCACGAGTCCCAATTGCAAAGCCTGCCCCAGAGCAACTACGGCCCTGAGCATCGCCATATCCTGCTGGTCGTGGGGAATGTCTTTCACAAAAGAGCGATCAATTTTCAGGCCATGGAACGGCAACATCTTTAAATAGTTCAACGATGAATAGCCGGTGCCGAAGTCATCCATTACCAATCGCACGCCCAGCTGACGCAGCTGTTTCAGCGTGGCAATGGAAACGTCCAGGTTTGATAAGGCTGCCGTCTCTGTAACCTCTAGCTCCAGTGA
>CAZFWL010000060.1:0-9971 GCA_964522775.1 uncultured Halomicronema sp. | reverse complement strand
ATATTCGCCTTTATCTCAGTGCCTACACCGCGCTCGGGGTGATGCTGGCCCGGTGGGGAGCCCGAAAAGCCGCTATGGAAATCGCCGAGCGCGTCAAACAACTCGACGACAAAGACGAATTTGGCGCGGGCGTTCTGATCAAAATTCTCAGTCCCCGAGACTCCGAATTCGAGCTTTAGCACTGAGCTGTGAGACTTACAGTCCCGCCCAACTTGCTCCCGCATCACTCATCCTCAACGATCACCCACTCGCTAATTTCCCCATTCCCTATCTCCCATTCCCCACTCCCACTTGGCCTGCCATCCACATCCCCTCAAACTCTGTCACCTACTCACCCTCCCCTTCCCATGAACGCCCAAGACTGGTTCGTTAACAACGAAGGTCAATGTCAGCCCCGACCAGCCGCTCGGGAATGGGATCTGCTGCGTGAGACTTACTATCTGCACCAATTCTTGACGGAGACCTTAGACATTGTGGCCAATGCGCCCCATGAAAAAGATGAGTGGGACTATCTGCCGCAAATTCGCCGTCAGGTGCGCCAGTTTGTCCTCAATTCCTACTGGGTCAAGACCTGCTTTGATGCGCCCAATGCCCATACTGGCGTTAGTGTTACCACCCTCTACGACGAAATTGGTTATCCGCTAACGGTACAAAATGTTGCCACTCAACCTGGTCTGCTGACGTCTATCCATAACCACGGTACTTGGGGCGTCGTTTTTCAAATTGAGGGAGAAGAGCGGCATATTTTTTGGCGAAGGGTGAAGGCCTCGGATGAGTCGGTTCGGGTTGAAGTGGTGGGGGAACATTGTCTGCGGCCCGGCGAGATGATTAGCTTTCACCCCGATGCGATTCATCAGGTGGAAACATTAGGCGACCAGGATTCTTTGACGTTTCAGCTATATGGCGATACCCAGCCCCAGGGCCGGTTCCAATACCAACCCGAAACCCAAACCGCCAAACCTTTTTGAGCCTACCTAGTTCCCACACACCAGCCCATCACCCTCCTAACCCAAATGGTCACTGTCATCTTTTACGAAAAGCCTGGCTGTATCAACAACACCAAACAGAAGGCATTGCTGTCAGCGGCTGGCCACACCGTCGAAGCGCGCAATCTGTTGACCGAACCTTGGACACCCAATCGCTTACGCCAGTTCTTTGGCGATCGCCCCATGGCTAACTGCTTCAACCGCACTGCACCGGCAATCAAATCGGGACTGGTGCAGCCCGATCGCCTGGACGATGACACCGCTCTAGCCCTGATGGTGCAAGATCCCCTGCTCATCCGTCGGCCGCTGATGCAAGTCAGCGATCGCTGCGAAGTCGGTTTTGACAAAGAACTTGTCGATCAATGGATTGGCCTACAAGCTTTAGCCGGAGCGCAGGAAAAGCGTGATCGCCTTATCCAACAAGACCTTGAAACCTGCCCCAACGCCACAGTCCCTGCCTGACCCTAGATTTCTGGCCCGTTGCCCCGTCTCCCCGTTGCTCCCTTGCCCCCCTGCCCTGTCTTTCCCCTACCCCTTAACCCCTAAGGAATCCTCTCCTATGACTGCCCAAACCATCACCCCAGAACTTGACGCCTATTACGACCTGATCGACGAACTGCTCAAATGTCCCTCTGGGAGCGAGCCAGAAGTGTTGGCCCAATACCCGGAATTGCTCAATGCTCAGCTCGTGCAAACGATGCTGCAGGTGGCGGCGTCGATGGCCCACAACAACCAGCAGGAACCGTCCAAGTTCCTGGTCTTCATTGCTCGCAAACTTGCTGAAAATCTGCGGCAACAGGCTGAGTGATCGCTCTGAGTGCGACGTGAAACTTTGGCGATGAACTGATAGCCAAGCCCAGATGATTCCCTATCACCTCGGATGAAATGACGCCGAAGGTTGCCTTTGCACTTTTCTGCAGAGTGGGTGGCTGATATTAACCAAGCTCCGCTCCAACCTTGGGGTTATTGTTATGAAGAGCATTGAGGGAGATCGAACAGCTTGGCGATCGCGGTCACAGACACAACAGAACTCTTGCGGTGGTGGCATCAGCATCAAGCTCAGATGATGCGCCGGGAAACTGACTTTTTACGCAACGGTGTTTTACAAGAAATCATCGCTATCCGACGGCGGCTCGAAGCAACTTGTCCCCTGAGCCACAGCTCTGGTGTGTCGGCCTGTGAGCCGCAACTGGCTGACCTGTCTCGCCTTTACAGCCTGTTGGAAAATTTCTGCGATCGCTTGCAATCGCCTTTTTCCCTAGACTCGTTACCGCTAGCTTTGCAACACACCGTGCAGCCATGGCAAGAGCGGCTACAGTTGCAGACGCAGCTGCCGCCAACCTGGCAAGCCGAACCGCTAGAGCTGACGCAATTATTGGTGCTGCTATTCAAAGCTCTATTGCCTGTATTGGCTGAAAATTCCTCCGCTCCTCCAACCAGTACGCTGAGTCTAAACGAGGCCGTTGATTGCAAAACCTTGAACTTGATAGTGAAATATGAGACGACGATCTCGTTCGCCATGCAGCAGTCCATTGAGGGGACGATGCGGCCATTTTTGGAGACCTTTGGCTTATTTGCCAAGGCTACCTGTGATGTGATGTTTCTGGCAGACAAGTTTTCCTTAAAATTAGAGTGGCACTCCACCATTGCCACCGCATCTGACCCTATTTACGCTGACGCCTCCCCATGACGACCCCAACCTCCTCGCTCAAGCTCCTGATTGTTGATGATCACGAAGCCGTATTAGGGGGCACTGTCATGGCATTGACTAAGACTTATCCCGAGGCCAGCATTCGGACGGCGGGTACTGCCCAGGCAGCATTAGAAGAGCTGGGATATGGTTTGCCCGATGTCGTCATGACCGATCTCTCGATTCCGCAAGCGCTGGGTTCTCCTTCGGAAATTGATGCGGGCATTGAGCTGCTGCGATCGCTTCTAGCTGACTATCCCGAACTCAATATTGTGGTGCAGAGTGCCCATGTGCGATCACTGGTACGCCTCAAGCCCGCGATCGATGCTCACCAAGGTGGTTTTACCATTGCCGATAAAAATCTGCCGATGCAGGAAATGCTGACTAAGGTGGACTGGGCATTGAAGGGGCTCATCTACACCCCTCGCGATATGCGCACGGGTATCGAAGTGAAGCCGGAGTGGCTGGAAGTGCTGCGGCTAGCGTTTAAAGAGGGATTGCAGGATAAGGCGATCGCGGAAGAAATCAATGTTGCCGAGCGCACGGTGCGTCACTACTGGACCAAGGTGCAGGATGCTCTGGAGGTTTACCCCGAAGCGGGTAAAAATATCCGCATTCAAACCGAAATCCGTGCCCGCGAAGAAGGTTTGATCGATTAACGACAACTCGCGAATGGTACGCCTATGATATGTTTGACGGGCATTTTTGCTATATAACTCGTAGCAATCAGCCTAATCGATTCTCAAGTGTCGGGCTCTTTGTAGCACTTCCAAACACTTATACATTTCCAAACGGTACTGTCGAGTAAAGACTTTTCTCAAGGAAATGAGTCGCATTTTCTGCAGATAGCGGACGTGAGAAAAAGTATCCTTGACCATACTGACAGCCAGCCATCTTTAACAGTTTGAGTTGTTCTGGACTGTCAATGCCTTCAGCGACAAGCTTCATACTGAGTTTTTGCCCTAGGCTAATGATGGTTTCTACGATGTCATGGTCTTCAACACTGTTTTCCATACTGCTAACAAATGAGCGGTCAATTTTTAGTGTGTCAGTAGGAAAACGATGCAGGTAGCTCAGAGAAGAATAACCAGTGCCGAAATCATCGATGGCTAATTCTATTCCTAATGCCTTTAGCTCCATCATCAAATTGTGAGCGGCTTCTACGTCTCGCATAATCATGCTTTCAGTAATTTCGAGCTGTAAATAATGACCCGGTAAATTAAGCTGTTGTAGAATCGCTTTGATTTGTGCCACCAAATCAAGTTGATCAAATTGTCGGCGTGACAGATTCACGTTCATCTTAAGTGAGAGATCTGGAAACTGATTGTTCCAAAACTGAATCTGTTGACAGGCCGTTTTAATAATCCATGCTCCCAAGGGAATGATCATGCCGGTTTCTTCAACTACTGGAATGAAATCATTGGGTGAAATCAATCCTCGCGCCTCTTGATTCCAACGGATCAGTGCCTCAAAACCTGAAATTTTGCCTGTCTCAAGGTGGATAATCGGCTGGTAAAACAAGGAAAATTCTTTGTCTTCTAAGGCTTTGATTAGATCACTTTCTAAGTCCAAACGAGCGACAGCTTCCTCTCGCATATCGTTCGAAAAAACTTGAAACTGCGCCTCTTTTAGAGCTTTTGCCCGATACATTGCAGTGTGAGCATCACGCAAAAGTTCCTCTGGTGTTTGTCCGTAATTAGCCTGAGCGATCGCTAACCCCACACTAGCTGAAATCGAGAGTCGATGCTGACCTAGCATCATTGGACTTGACAGCTCATTTCGCATCTCATCTAAAAATCTCTTTACCTCGACTTGGCTAATGTTATGAAATAGAATTGCAAATTCGTCGCCGCCAACTCGAGCAACTCGTCCATATTCACCTAACATTTTCCTAAGCCGCTTAGCAATTTCAATCAGAACGCGATCACCGGCGAAATGACCCAAGCTTTTGTTGATAATTTGGAATCGATCAATATCGAGGAAAGCGACAACGACAGGATTGGTCTTTTGGCTATTGAGCGCACGCTGGATTTGTAATAAAAAGACCTCTCGTCCGGGCAAATCTGTCAGGCTATCGTACGTTGTGCGATAAATGGACTTCTGCGCAATAACTAGCGCACCTGTGCCCAAAATACCGAGTAACGGTTCAAAAATGGGCAGCCAGACAAATTCTGATAGTGCCACCCAACCAATTCCAAATAATCCGAGTGGCAGTGCGAGGCCAGCCAGTAGCAAGAACTCTGGTCGACGAATCTTCCAAGTCAACAGACTGGTTGAACCAACCCACGCAAATAGCCAGAGTAGCTCTCCGGCAGGCGGCAAAAAAGTATATTGAGCAGCTCGCCCCTCAGCAATGTCTAAAAGCTGGCTGACAATTTTTGCATGCACAACCACCCCAGCCATCTTGAATTGGTTTTCTCGACTAGCACTATAGGGGGTGAAAAACTCATCTTTGAGACTTGGAGCGACCGAGCCAATTAACACGATCTTTCCTTCAAACTGTGTGGGTTCAAAATTCCCACGCATGACATCTTCTACTGAGATAACTTCTGCTGCTGCCGCTCGCGATCGAAATCGCATAAGCGTTTGATATCCTCTATCGTCAGCGTGTTGGTATCCCCCAGACTGGGCATCTAAACGGGAAATTTTTTGACCATTAATGTAAATTGCATTATCGTCAAATTCGAATAACGTATCGTCCTGTGGCAAATAGGCCAGAGCAGAGCGTAAAGCAAAAGAGTAAAAAGGCCGATCTGTTGCGCTCACAAAAAGTAACCCGCGACGGACAACCCCATCCGGGTCAATGCTGAAATCATTGAAGCCCACACGCTCCCAAGGCACACTGTCAGGCGGCGGCACTTCGCCAATACTAGGGTCGGTGCCGACATTAGTGATGGCAATTAGATTATTGGCAGAGAGTTGCATCTCTAACTCAGCCAATCCTGGCGGATGTTCTGTTTTGCGATAAATGTCTAGCCCAACAACTTTAGGGTTGTTGCTCTGGATAATTCGTAGAACTTCAGCAACCTCACCATCGGAAAGTGGATGCCCATATTGTTGAATGTCAGTTTCTGTGATGCCCACTACAACCAAACGGGGATCCTTTCCTTCATCCCGCTTAAGCCTAACTAGTGAATCATAAATAAATAACTCAAATTGTTGTAACCCACCAAGAGCCTTTGCTCCTGTAATTAAAGTCGTTGCCAACAGGGTCGCAATCAAAATTGAGCGCCCACTAAATGGCAACGACTGTGACAATCGAGTGATTATGGGTTTGACGGTTTGGGTTAGCTGTAAAGGCGATTTCGCCATATGAGCCACACTGCTGAATGGATTGCCTTGGTCGATTAGAGTTCAAAGGCATTGATCTCTACATACTCACCCTAGCGGCACTATTCCGGTTAGACACAGACTGTGGCTTAATGTTCAGTACTTTTCCTAAAACCTTTCGGCACCAACAATAATTTGTAATCCTGCGGCGAGTAATCGAGGGAAAGTCGACCAACTACTTTTGTATTTCCAGTAGAAACGCCGTAATTAGCTAGGCAGGTTAACGAAAATCTGTTGGTTGTACTGTGACGTGGGTGCCCCCCCCGCGACGCTGTCCCGGAAACTCGCTCCCACCCCCATCGGCTAAGGTTTCAGTGGGTACGGTCAAAAGCACTAAGCTAGCGCTGCAAAGAACACCTAAGAAGAGTAAGCCGCGAGGTAGGACCAGTAATTGAATGAGTAGAGATTTCATGGCTTATGCACCTGACTGATTGTTGTGATGGTAGATTTCTGCACGTCAACAAGGGGCAAGAAGCGTCACAGAAGCTGTGAGTAGACCTAGCTCCTGAGTCGTGTATATGTATGACTGAGGGCTAAGTGCTTTGTATCCGTTTCATCTATTATTTAAGCCTTGAACCCCACTGAACAAACACAGGGATGTTACGGGAAAATCGAAATTTGCTGATTTTGTACGAGCCGCAGATCAAAAGCCTGCTGGATAAGGATTGTCGGTTTTATAAGCTGCCAGCCAACCTCGAGTTGCCGGCAACCACGTAAGTGGACCCTAGACTTCTATAAGTATTTTTGTCAGGGACAGAGATGCTTATGTGAAGCAGATTTTACAGTGACTGCATCCGTATACTCAGTGCTAAAGGTGGCAGATTATGCATCTGCGAATTTTGAGCGATCGTGAATCAAAGAAGTGAATAATGTAGCGAGAAGAAAAATACACCGCTCTTAATAGATGATATTTCGCTTCCTTATTGAAACTTTACCTCAAGTCTTACAGACCTGATGACATCATAAATGACGCTGCAAAAGACAACCTCTCGCTCAGAACAAGAATAATTGAGTCCGGGTACCCTTGTTATTTCCTCGATCTTTTACAAAATGAGCATTGCCCCAATTCTATGCTGCGGATTGGTTTGCTGTAACTGTGTCGGGCTGTAATCGGGATAATACATTCACGAAGTCTTGAAGTAGAGGTTGCCGATTATAGTCGGTCAAGGGTGGAATATGGATGAATAGACCCTGCATGGTCAGGCGATTGTCGTTGATGTGCTCTAACAGTCGGTAGTAGAGAGCATTGCAGACAAAATTCCCGGCATCGTGACTGATCGTGCTCCACTCTCGTCCGGCGGCCAGTTGCGGCAGATCAACAGTTGTTTCCAGGCGAGTGCCTGCATGGTGGGCATAGCGCTCTAGGTTGAGGTGCGATCGCTGTTCTGCCATTCCACAACAAATGACCGTTGTGGGAGGATGCTGATATAGCGCTGAGAGTACCTGAGCCGGGGCCAACTGAAAATGCACTGGCAAGTTGCGCAGCAATCGAACGCTTGGAGATAAATTGTATTGAGCAAGAACAAGGGAAAGTAATTCCTCAGACGAATTTGTCGTTTGATGGGCTTTCCAGGGAGCAAAAGTTGTAATGAGCAACGCCATATAAATTACCAAGTGCCAGTTAATTAAAATCAAGGCCGCACGTGGTAGTTACTGATTCCTGATTCCAAGCAAGCAGAATTGCTGCAGGTATTGACTCTTCTCATTACATGCAATGCATCACAATTTCGGGGACAAAATCGAGAGGCTGAGTCTAGGAAAGCTGACAAATCATCAAGCCGATGGCGACGACCCTGTGTAGGATGAGGGAAGATTTCGCTACTGTTTAGGAGGCTAACCATGACTCGTATCGCGGTAATTGACTATGACATGGGCAACCTTCACTCTGCCTGCAAAGGCTTAGAAAAAGCCGGAGCTACAACGGTGGTGAGCGATCGCGTAGCTGATTGGCAAAGTGCCGACGGCATCGTTCTTCCAGGGGTCGGAGCCTTTGATCCAGCGATGCAGCACCTCAAAGACCGTGACCTCATCGGTCCAATTCATGACATTGTCGCTACTGGCAAACCCTTTTTGGGGATTTGTGTCGGGCTTCAGGTGCTTTTTGACGGCAGCGAAGAGGGCAAAGAGCCTGGCTTAGGTATTATTCCTGGGATGATTCGCCGCTTTCAGAGCGAACCGGGCATCACTATTCCTCACATGGGCTGGAATCAACTCACTCTGACCCAACCGGACATACCGCTCTGGCAAAACGTCAATACCAGTGATTGGGTTTATTTTGTCCACTCCTTTTACCCGGAACCCACAGATGATGCAATGACCGCCGCGACTGTAACCCATGGCAGCCAAACTGTGACTGCTGCCGTCGCTAAGGATAACGTTATGGCGGTTCAGTTCCATCCCGAAAAGTCATCTACAGTCGGGCTGCAAATTTTATCTAATTTCGTTGCCGTGATTCAGCAGAACACGCCTGCTTTAAGTCGCTGATGCCTCTGCGAATTTATGGCAATCGCCAGCTGAAGACTGTACCTGGCCAGACAACTCGGCCGACGACGGGTCGGGTTCGTGAAGCCTTATTTAACATTTGGCAGGGTTCAATCAGCGGCTGTCATTGGCTCGATATCTGTGCTGGCAATGGGGTCATGGGGGCCGAAGCCTTATGTCGGGGGGCCGCAGCTGTTGTCGGCATCGAACAAGCTGGGCTTGCCTGCCGAACCATCCAACAAAATTGGCAGCAGGTAGCAAGCGCCCATCAGCAGTTCACCCTCATCCGGGGCGATGTCTTAACTCGACTGCCCCAGCTCGCTGGACAAACGTTCCAGCATATTTATTTTGATCCACCTTACAATGCTGGTTTATATGAACCTGTGCTGATAGCGATCGCTCAATATGGTCTGCTCTCTACTGATGGCGAGCTTGCTGTTGAGCATGACAATCAATGGACTGCAATCTCATTACCGACTCTTACTTTGCGAACTCAAAAAAGATATGGTCGCACTTGGTTGTCTTTCTATACTGTGATGGGCGAGCCGTCTCTTGATGCTCTTAATTAGGAAGTCACATGAGTTTATCCAGCATTGTCTTGCCAACTCCTTTGGTCGATGTTCAGTGGTTACAAGCTCATCTCGAAAACCCTAACCTAGTCATTGTTGATTGTCGTTTTGCCCTCGGCGATCCTGAAAAAGGCCAACAAGACTATCTCGCAGGACATATTCCTGGTGCTACTTATCTTGACCTTGATCGAAATTTATCTAGTCCAGTAGAGCAACACGGAGGCCGTCACCCGTTACCAGACTTAGACACATTTGTGCGCCAGCTAGAAAGTTTGGGAATTTCTTCTCAACCAGCCACCCCGGTCATTGCCTACGATGCGACTAAAGGTGCTTTTGCCGCTCGACTCTGGTGGCTGCTGCGCTATCTCGGTCACGAAGCCGTGGCGGTCTTGGATGGCGGGTTTCCAGCTTGGCAAGCGGCAAGACTGCCTCTGACCTCGGCTATTCCAAAAGAATCAAGCGGCCATTTCACTCCAGTGTTGAAAACTAACTGGGTCGTAGACCGCGCTGCCATCATTGCCGCCCAGACTCAGAAAAATAAAGCCTTGATCGATGCGCGATCGCCAGAACGGTACCAAGGTCTGCATGAACCCATTGATCCCATTGCGGGTGCCATTCCCCAAGCAGCTAATTTCTTTTGGCAAGCCAACCTCAATGAAGAAGGCCATTTCAAATCTCCAGCGGAACTTGCCCAACTTTGGCAGTCAATGCCTCCAGCAGAAAATTCAATCTACTATTGCGGCTCGGGGGTAACGGCTTGCGTTAATCTCCTAGCGCAAGCCGTATTGCAAAACACGATGCCTCAACTTTATGTTGGCGGATGGAGCGACTGGTGTTCCTACACAATAGCCAACGGTTAAACCAACGTGAGTTCGACGGCCTAAAAGATGGCTTCAGGGAGAGCCGGTAAACCTT
>CAZFWL010000059.1:0-10063 GCA_964522775.1 uncultured Halomicronema sp. | reverse complement strand
AATTCGGTTCCAAGATACTGATGCGGCTGGGGTCGAGTACTTTGCTCAAGTCTTGAGCATTTGCCATGAAGCTTATGAGGCCTCGTTGCAAGCATCCGGCACTGATCTCAAAACGTTTTTTAGTCGGGGAGCGATCGCGGTTCCCATTACCCATACTGCGGCTGATTTTCACCGACCGCTGATGTGTGGTGATGTGATTACTGTGCAGCTCACACCCACTGCGACCGGAGACGATAGTTTTGAGATTGCTTATCAAGTATTGAACGCTGAGAATAAGCGGGCCGCGATCGCGACCACTCGCCATGTCTGTATCGATGCGGCTACTCGGCGTCGCCGTCCGCTGACCCCAGAGTTGGTGGCGTGGGTGCAGCGTTGGAGCGGAGTTGATTCATCACCCACTGACGTAACGCAGCCCGATTGAGCTTGCCTTGGGCATTGCGGGGCAGAGTCGGCCGGGTTAGCCACTGCTTTGGGAGTTTGTGAGGGCTGAGCTGAGTTTTGAGCACTTGGGAAAGGCAATCGCTGACCTCCTGATGCGCCTCGGGAATGACCGCTACCACCTGTTCACCCCAATCCGTATCCGGCACTCCGACCACCGCTACATCCGACACTAAACCAGTTGCCAGCATCGCGGCTTCCACCTCCACGGGCAGCACTTTTTCACCACCCGTAAAGATGAGAGTCGAGGCGCGACCAATGACGTGTAGATAGCCCGATGCATCGAGATAACCCAGGTCACCAGTGATCAAGGGAGCCGCGATCGCCTCTGATCCACGCGCTAGGGCTAAGGATGTAGCGGCGATCTCAATGGTGCCGATTTGGTGTGGCGGTTGCGGCGTTCCCTGCTCATCGCAAATGCTTAAGCTGGCATGAAGTAAGGCGCGGCCACTCCCCGTTTGCCCCGCGAGAAATTCATGAGGCAATAACGTTGCTACCTGTGAGGCCGTTTCCGTCATGCCGTAGGTGGGTGCTAGGGGCAAATTTAGCTCACGTGCCCGCTGTAAGAGGCTGGGCCAAGGGGGGGCTCCCCCTAACAAAATGGCTTTGAACTGTCGCAGCCAGGGAATGAAATCGAGATCGCTGCTCAACAAGCGCTGCAACTGTGTCGGCACCAGAGACAGAAATTGGTTGGCAGATGTGGCCGCGATCGCCCCAGTCTGCAACAACTCGCGAAATGGCTGGAGCGTCAGCTTTCCACCAGAGACCCAGCACCGTAGCGCCTGCATTAGCCCGCTCACGTGATACAGCGGTAAGACACAATAGGCATCCACGCGATCGCACTCAAAATGCTGCCGAAACCCTTGTACCGATGCAGTTAGGGTCTCCCAAGTGTGGGTGGCGAACTGGAGGTTCCCCGATGAGCCACCAGTGGGAATGTGGATGAGTGGATGAGTGTCTGGGTGGCTGAGTGATGGGGTGGCTGAGTCATTCAGTGGGTGCGTAGGTGTGGAATCTGCGCGGCTTGGAATTGTGTTGGATTGGGCTCTGCCCATTGGGGAGCTTGAATGTTGAATGTTGTTCAGGCTTGGCAAAGCCAAAGGGGCTGTCCCGATGACTAGATCGGCTGGGCACTGAGCTCCAATTTGTTCCCATTCCTGCGTACCCCACTGAGGATTCGCTAGCCAGAGATGGCAGGGATACTGAAGGGCAGCGAAAAAAGCGGCTAAAAAACGAATGGGCTCTGATTCAACGAGCAATACGTTGCGTGGCGACTCGGCCTGGAACCGGGCTTGAAATTGGGCTAGTTGCACCCAGAAAGTTTCGGCTCTGGCGCTGATGAGCCAAGCGTCGCCCCATCGTTCTGCCAGTAGGGCTGATGGCGTTAGAGAAGATTCCATACAGCCTCCTCACTGAGGCTTGCCCAATCATCGGCAAACCAATGCCCGACACCGAAGCCGAGCGCTCGCTTCGGTGTGCCCTGTGACCACAGGGTTTGGGCTAGCTGGATAGCCTGATTCTGACCGACCGGGGTTTCTAACGCGGATGAGACCACGACGTCAAGTTGGTGGTGCAGGCAAAAGTCCAGGAGTCTGTGCGGCCAACCAGCGATCGCGGGCTTCACCACATAAATCACCTGTGCTCCCACCTGGCCATAAACCTCCTGCAACTGCTGGAATGTCGCCACGGATTCATCGAGGGCGATCGCGGTTTGAAATTGCCCTTTTACCTGGGGCAACCAGTCGAGGATGCGGTCAGGGGACAAGGGCTGTTCCAAAAATTCGATGCTGAGGGGAGTGCGATCGCACGCCGCCAACCACTTTTTCGCGGCATCAGGGGTCAAGCCACCATTCGCGTCCAGTCGTAGGTAAGCCTTGGGGGGCAACGCCTCAACCAGCTGTTGAAAAATCGGCAATTCTGCTTCAACCGCCATTACCCCAATTTTCCACTTGAACGTGCGATGCCCCGCTTGCCAAAGTCCTTCCCAACGCTCCAAGGCTGCTGCTCCTGTTGGCAACAGCGCACAGATATCACAGGGATTCTTGCCAACATCATCAAACGGCCAATTCCTCTCCCACAAGGCAAGGGAAGGAAAAGACCAGGCTTTCCTGCTCCCCTTCTCCCAGTTTTGGGAGAAGGGGCTGGGGGGATGAGGGCCGATCGCACTAAACCCAAACTGACAAGCGCTCAGGAAATCAGGGATGTCGTTGATTTGCTCAGTCGCAAAATGCCGAGGAAAGCGATCGCAAAATGCCTGTGCCTGTTCCAAGGTTTCCGAGCCAAACCAGGGGATTGGGGCGATTTCCCCGAAGGTGACTTGTCCTCGTTCATTTTCGAACCGCAGAATTAGCCCTTCTCGCTGGGGCCAATGGCCGTGGGCGGTATGCAACGGTTGCCGAAAAGGCCGACTATAGGGACGCACATCCAGGCGGATCGTCATAGTACCGACGGCAGCACCAGTCCCAGGCTCAGCAGCATACCGCTCCAAAAGTGAAAGCCGATCGCGTAAAACTTCAGGTTAAAAATTTTGGCAGGTTGGTCATGGTACGTTAGCGCCTGCAGCGACAGCCGTATCGCCGAAATGCTACTTAAGAGCGCTAGTAACGACCACAGGGGCAAATAACCCGCGATCGCTGCTCCCAGAATCAGCACCAGCACCAGCCCACATAACCAGGGGATCAGTTGTGCCCCCCGCTGTGTGCCCAGACGCACGATGGGCGATCGCTTGCCCGCCGCAATGTCGTCTTCGACCTGATGAAAGTGGGAGCAAAACAGCACTAGCGACGTAGTAATGCCGATGATGATGCCTGCCACCTGACTGCCCACCGACCAGCTTTGAGTCTGGCTGTAATAGGCTGCCCCCACCCCTAGCGGGCCAAAGGCAAAAAAGCAGAGAATTTCTCCCAAGCCCTGGTAGCCCAAGCGGAACGGCGGTCCTTGGTAGGCGTAGCCCAACAAGCAGCAGAGCAAAATGAGCAAAAGTACGGTGGGATCTTGCTGTTGGAGCGCAATGGAGATGATCCCCACAATCCCCAGCCCTAAGCAACCGTTGCCAATGGCAAAGACCAGCTGCTTCTTCTGCGTCAGATTCACCAGTGAATGATGCTTGTTGACGTCGATCCCGGTTGCCGAATCGAACACATCATTGCAAACGTTTTCCCAGGCCAGAATTAAGATTGCTGACATTAAAAATGTCAGAAAAATGCCGACTTGCAGCACCTGAGTGTCAGCAAAGGCCACTAGACTGCCCACCAATATCGGCATAATCGCCACGCTATACATGGGGGGCTTGAGGGCCGCCAGCCACAGCTTTTTACGTTTGCTCGACGCCTCAATCGACTGGGTCGTACTCTCCATGGGTTCAAGAATCAAGGGCTCAATCAGCATAGATCTCTCTCGTAGCAATTTGCCGGAACGATAGACTCGGTAAGATTTTTGGCTGAGGTCTATTACCCGCTGCGGGCCAGCCGCTCCAGGCCTCAGATTGCCCAGGGCAGCGGATTTGTCCTGGCGTATTCTGTATGGTGAAACATACGGATCATCGGCACTGCAGCTCTAACTTGTGGGCCACCGTGTTTTCCTGTTAGTCAGACAGTGACCCATAAGACGGTTCGTTTGGCTGACTCTGTTTACGCTAGCTGCACTAGCCGCACCCCCTTGCCATTGTGAATTTGACTGACATGAAACTATGGCGTCCTCAGGTCTTAATTCCCAATGTGACAGCGGGGTTAATCACTGGCCTGTTGACCCTCACCTATAGCGTTTCCTATGCCGCGCTGATCTTTTCTGGAGACCTGTCGCCTTACCTTTCTATTGGCATTAGCAGCGCCTTGGTCGGAGCGGTCATTTTGGCGTTGATTGTCGCTCTCGGTAGCTCGTTACCGTTTGTCATCGCGGGGCCAGATGGTAACGCTGCGGCCATTTTGGCGTTGATTGCCACGACTGTTTCCACTCAACTAGTCGAAACTGCGGATGAGAGCGCGATCGCCCTCACTATTTGGTTTGCCGTTCTGGGCAGCACATTTCTGACCGGCGGCTTTTTGTGGTTGCTGGGGCGACTACGATTGGGGCGGTTCATTCGCTTCATTCCCTATCCCGTTGTGGGGGGCTTTTTGGCTGGGGTCGGCTTGTTGCTGGCCCAGGGAGCCATCAAGGTGATGACGGGTACCAGTCCCACCTTGAGCAATCTGCCTACTTTTTTTGAACTGACGCAGCTGATGCTGTGGCTGCCGGGGCTGATACTGGCGCTCGTCTTGCGGTGGGCCTTGGGTCGATTTCGTCATTGCCTGACGCTGCCGATGATTTTGCTGGTGGCAACGCTGCTGCTGCATGGGTTTTTGCAACTGCAAGGGTTAAGCCGAGACCAGGCGATCGCCCAAGGTTGGCTGCTAGAGCCAGTGAGTGCAACGAACCCGCTACAAGCCTGGCAGTCGATGTCGTTGAGTGCCGTACAGTGGTCGGCCCTGTGGACTCAGCCCGGTAGCCTCCTCACGCTGTTTGCCGTCGTGGCGATCACGATTTTGCTCTGTGCGACCAGCATTGAGATGGCGACCGATCAAGATATGGACTTCGACCGAGAGCTGCGGGTCGCTGGGATTGCCAATCTGGTCACGGGGGGACTGGGGGGCATGGTGGGGCATCTGTCTGTCAGCCGCAGCTTACTTAATCGCGAAGCGGGTGCAACCCATCGCCTCTCAGGAATTGTGGCGGCTGGATTTTGTGGTGTGGTCGCCGTTGCTGGCAGCGGTGCCCTGGCCTTTTTGCCCAAAGCGATTTTGGGGGGCTTGCTGCTGTACCTGGGGTTAGCCTTGCTCATTGAATGGGTCTACGAAGCCTACTTTCGCCTGTCATGGGTAGATTATGGCCTCGTGCTCGCCATCTTGCTGATTGGGGCTCGCTTTGGATTTCTAGCGGGGGTCGGTGTGGGGCTGCTCGTGGCTTGTCTGTTGTTTGTGATCACCTATAGCTCACTGCAGGTGATTCGCAATCGGCTGTCTGGGCTGACCTATCCCAGTCGCCACAATCGCACTTTTCACGAACGGCGAATTTTGCAGCGAGAGGGCAACAACATCCAGATTTTTGTGGTGCAGGGCTACCTGTTCTTTGGTACGGCTTATTCGCTGCTGAGTGACATTCGGGCCTATCTAGAAGGTTTGGATAAAGAGAATGAGCAATACCTGGTACTCGATTTTCGGTTAGTATCTGGCCTGGATTCGTCGGCTATCAACAGTTTTGTCAAAATGAAGCACCTGGCTGAACAAGTCAACGCTTACTTACTGTTCACCGATTTGTCGCCCCAGATTGAAGGGATTCTGCGAGGCAAACAGGGGGCGATCGCTCCGGAAGATCCCATTTGCCAGACTTTCCCGAATCTTGATACTGCGATCGACTGGTGCGAGGCCAAAATCATTGAACGACGCACTTTCCGCCGTAAGCGCTTCATTCCCTTTGCCATGCAGCTGGAAGAGTTTTTTGCTGATGCGGGGCAGGTGCAGCCCTTCATGCAGTATTTGGAAAAAATTCGGTTACCTGCAGGCGAACGACTCTTTCAGCAAGGCGATGCCGCTGATGCCCTGTATTTCATCGAGTCGGGACAAATTACCAGCTTTTTGGAATTGGAAAACGGCAAAATGAAACCACTGCAAACCAGCGGACCCGGCACCATTGTCGGTGAAAGGGGGTTGTACGGGCAGACAGAATATGCGGGCTCTGGGGTGGCGGATAAAGCCACGACAGTTTACAAGTTGTCTCGGCGATCGCTCCACCAAATGCAGCAAGAGCAGCCAGCCATTGCCGCTGAGTTTCATCAAACAGTCGCCCGAGTGCTCGCCAGCCGTCTAAAGCAAGCTGTCGCCGGAGTCGAAAAGCTAATGCGGCTGCAATAACCTGCGCTTGAACTGTGCTCCGTCTCTGCAAAAAGCGCAGAGTCCGGGCGTCAGAGGCTGAAATCTGGCTGCAACGAGACAGGGTTAAATTTATTCCTGGCCTTAAAATCACGGTGTCTTTACGTTGATCAGGCGAGGCCAAAATGTCACCACAACTGATGGGTTTGATTGTTGGCGGCTTTTTGCCAGCACTGTTTTATGGCTTGTCCAGCGTCTTTGCCAAAACTAGCTCGAATGCTGGGATGTCGGTGGGCGGTCATCTCTTTTTTATCGGCATTGCCATCAGCGTCATGGGGGGAGTCTTCAACCTGTTTTTGCCGGGAAATGTCCCCTCGATCGCAGCGGTGACGTCTTCAGCAATGCAGGGCATCTTTTGGGCGATGGGTACCGGCTGCGTTGTTCTGGGGCTGCTGAAATACCAGGTTCCCCTAGCCAAGCTCGTGCCCTTGTACAACATGAACACTCTAGTTACCGCTGGATTGGCGCTCATCCTCTTTGCAGAATGGCGTGACGCCGATCCTGTTAAGTTGTTGATCGGGGCAGGTTTGATTGTCGGCGGCGGTGTACTGGTCTCGGGGGCGTGACGGATTGCTTCTATACCTGGCAACTTGGCGCGCTCCCATAAACCTTATCCAGGTTCAGAAGTGGAGTTTTGATATCTAGTTCAACCTCACCGCTTGCGGTACCTCTCCTTGCCAAGGCTGTCGCTTATACATATCTCTAAATCAATTGATATGCGCAGATCCCCCGCTGTCGCTACCCCCTTAAAAAGGGGGCTCCATCCGGTTCAAACTGGGACTTCCCCCTTTTTAAGGGGGATTAAGGGGGATCCAACCTTAGGCGCGTTCTAAAGCATGACTTACGTATAAGCTGCAGCCTTCTCAAGGAGAAGTGAGGTGAGGTTTTCTCAAGTAAGCACAACTCCAGTTTTCAACTTAGACGTGGTTTAACACTTGCTGCTCTGAAACTATTCGTCGGATGAATCCTCGCGCTCTGCGGCCGCTGGCCATCCTACTTGGGGATACGGCACATGGTGCCGCGCACAAGCCTGTTTTACTCGCAGCACCAAGTCCGTTTTGTAGATAAATTCATCCCGCGCATCCATGGGGTAGGCTTTGAGCTTGAGTTGGGTACCCCAAGGCTTTTCCAGCACAATGACTGTGATCGGCAGTTTGAGTTGAGTATAGCGGCTGCTGTAGGCGGCTTGATACAGCAACTCTGAGACCAGCTCAACGTCCGCCGCGTGGGCAATGTAAAAGTCTGTGACGACCTGGGCCTCCAGCTGGCCGCTGTTGGCGTTGGCGATGGGTTCATTCCACAGCGTGTTGTGAGGAATGGTGACCGTGTCATCGCTGGGAGTGCGAAGGCGGATTTCGCGCAGACCATAGTTCACTACCTCACCGTAATGGTCGCCAATACGGACGCGATCGCCCATGCGAAAAGAGCCCTCAAATAGCGTGACAATGCCCGCAATAATCGAGCTCACATAATCCTTAAAAGCAAAGCCAAGAGCGACGGCAATCGTGCCCGTCAGTGCTAACAGATTTGAACCGGTGGGATTGACAAACAAGTGCATTAAACGGGCGATCGCCACCACCAATACCAGTGCTTTTAAGACTGGCACCGACTGCTTAATCATCAGCCGAAACCGCCGGGGGACTTGTTCCGAAATGGCGGTGGTGAAACTTTGGATGGCCGTTAGGAGACCATAGGCGATCGCCACCGTCAGCACGGCTTGAGCCAGCGATCGCCACGTGACTTCCTTAAATAGTGCATCGAGATTTTCTGCCGAGGGAAGGGCCCCTTGCGCTAGCAGCCAGAGCTGGGAAGAACCGATCATGACGCTCATGCCTGCCCGATGAGAAAGTTATTGTTACCCAGTTCGCTGTAGAGCTTGGGGTAGTGAGCCGGATGCACCCTCAGCCGTCGTCCCGACTGGCGCACCAGTCCTTCGCGCCGCAAGACCTGCACCCGGGAGCGAATCATGCGTTCGTCTTCTCCCATGCTGAGCGCCAGGTGCGATCGCGTCATTTCACCGTGAAGCAACAGCGCGTGCAGCAGATAGCGATCTAGGGCCTCCAGGCTGATCAAACTGGGTGATTTCGGTTTGCGCGGCACAATTTCCAGATGATCTGTTTCGGGGGGCAGGGTGCCCTCAGGTGAGAGCTTTGACGCCTCCAGCTGCAAGGTTTGCAACCAGAGATAGGCGGCGGTGGTGGCATGACCTGCCGACACACTCGCTAAAGCCTCCCAAAAAGCCTCATCATCGCTGGCGATTTGTAGCTGCAATGACCCATCTGTGGGCTGTGGCAGCACCACTTCCGTCATCGGTTGCAGCCAGGCCGCTAGTTCCGAGCCTGATAACTGGGGTAACACCACGGTGCGTTCCAAATAGGCCCCGATCTGACAGACTTTGTCTAAAAACGCCCACGCCCAATGGTTGCAACCCACTACCCAAAAGCTGGAGTCATCCTGAGCAACCAAGTTTTGAAAATACTCAATGCCTTGCCAGCCCTGGATGCAGCGGAGAAAACAAGGCTCGAGGCTGGGGATTACGTTCACGTGCAGAGGCGACGCTTGCAGATCGGCTTGGGTGACAGGGGCCGCTGGTTGTGACTCTTTGGGCTCATGTTGCGGTGTCAGCTCGCGCTGCAAATGACCGGTAATCGCCAGGGCGTTGGGTGGCCGATGGTAGCCACCGAGAAAAAAGCGCATTTCACAATCCAGCAAATAGTCCTGCAAGCTCGCGCGCAGGGTGAGAGCGATCGCATCGACCGGAGCCGCTAACACCACCAAACAGTTGCTCACCGTTTCTGGATTGGCTTGCCAAGCCTGGAGTGCTTCTCGCGTTGCCAGTTGAATCGCTGTCGTATAAGGGGTAGGCGGCGGTAATGATTTGAGGCGTTGGGTCAGCGCTTGGGTCACACCGGCTGGTAAGGGTGCCCATTCTTCCTCTGTTTCTGCCACTGCTGGAGGTATTGCCCACGCTTGGGTCAGCCACTGGGGCAGCGATCGCCACAAACCTGATAGCTGTTTAGTCACCCCGTCACCTCCAGCCCGTTGTCTGCCATCCTATGACGCGGCCATCACCCAGTTAGCAGACCCGTCACAATCTTTGCAAACCCTCCCCAACGGGCCGATTAACCTCAAAAAGGCGATTGAGGTTTGTCCCCCACGAGAGTATATTAAGAAATACAAAGGCGCTTCTCCGCTGCCGCTGGAGAATGTTCCTCATAGTGATGATTGCCAGGATACGTCTTTCGAGAATTCGTTGACATGTCCTGGCTTTTTTGTTGTCAATCCTATTTCCCAGAATCACCATGGCCAGCAAAGAACAAGTTCAAAAGCACTTATCCCTCAGCTCTAACATTAAGCTTGGCCCTGCCATTCCTGATGAAAAGGCTGATCAAGCCCGCAAGATTCGCATTATGGAGCACCTTAACCGCAGCAAGGGTTAAAGGTAGGCCATCGGATTGACCGGGGAGCCATTTTGCCGCACCTCAAAATGGAGGTGCGGCCCGGTGGATAAGCCGGTGGAACCGACAGCGGCGATCGCTTGTCCCTGGTTCACTGATTGCCCCGCGCCGACGAACAATCGACTGCAGTGGGCATATAGCGTCGTGATGCCGCCACCATGATCAACGATGACCGTATTGCCATAGCCGCCGCGCCAACCCGAGAAAATCACTCGACCCGAATCCGCCGAATAAATGGTCGTGCCGGTTGGGGCCCCAAAATCG
>CAZFWL010000058.1:0-10078 GCA_964522775.1 uncultured Halomicronema sp. | reverse complement strand
GATCGCCGCCGACCAGCATTCAACGTTTGACGACGCTCTGACGGCATCAACAATTGACAAATAATGTCGAGGTCTAGGGCATCGCCACCGTAGGGCAAATTGCGTAGCTTTAGGTCTTCGCGGCTAACGGTATCCAGGGGCTGAGGCAGATCGGCAATGCCCACCTCAGTACAGGCAGCACCACTGCTAATGACGACCGTGCCCCCTTGCCAGTGACACTGATAAAGCGCCTGAGTCGGACGGTTGTTGGCTGGAGTGGGTTCGCTGGGATCCGGTAAACCGGAGAGAATGGCCGCGATCGCTTCTTCCACAAAAAAGACTTGATCAGCCGTCTCGACAAGACCTGCCGCGAGCACCGCTTCGCGTAGATTGAAGCAGTACGTATCCGACCAATTGGTGGGCAGCCCCATCACGACGCCCTGCAAATTCGCCAAAATATCCGTGAGTCCGGCTGCTTCGAGCCCGATCGCGGTGAGGTGCAATCCAGCCGTATCCGGTTGGCTGACGAGCTGCAATAGAGCGGTGACAGTCGACAGTATCTGCTGTAGAGATAGCGTATCCGTATCAGACCATTGCACCCGAGGAGTCGCCGTCCCTTCGCTGTCGTGATGAGGAATGCCCGCTCGTAATATGGGCCGCAGGGTATGCAACAGTTGCTGGTCTGGATCGCTATCAGGAGGGGCAGCAGCGGTTTGTCCCACGGTCTGCAGCTCAAAAGGAGCATTGTCAGTCAGGGTTGCCATCGATACCGTGGCGATTGCCGGAATCCGAAAAGTGGCGGCTTGATCGTCAGGGGCTGCTTCGGGCATCCAGCAGAGGGGATGCGCCGAACCGCTGTGATGCTCCATCAGCACCGCTGACAAGCCGCTAGTGCCCAAGTCAATGCCGAGAAACCATTCTTCGGTAGGGCCTGCTGCCTCGGCATCGTCTTCGGGGGGGGCTCCGGTCGGTGCTTCATTGCCCAGCGTGGCCAAGACGTTCGAAGACGCAAACACTGGATCGTCGGCAGTTTTAAAGGTCGCTGTGGTGGACGCGGTTTCAGCGTCAGGGGATTCAGTCTCGGTTTGGGGCGCCGCAGGTTCTGATTCCCGAGCCGTGGGCAGAATGTCTTCATCAGTGGTGAGAGCATCGAGATCCGCGATCGCATCAGCGGACAAATACTCATCAATGTCAGGGCGATCGCTCGCAGACAACTCGTCATCAAAGGCGAATTGGAACGCTTCATCATCAGCAATTTCGGCTGCTGGAATGGCTTCCATCGAAAGATCTAACGTTTCTAACGTCTGGCTGAATTCCAACTCTTCTGGATTCGGGGTCTCTTGAATCGTTGGCGATGCTGAGGGTTCGGGGGACAACGTATCGCGATCGGTCTCGCTCTCTCCAGCCGACGGGTCCGAGGCGTCTGCGGTGCTAGGTTGATCAACGGCTGTGGCTTCTGGCGGAAAAAAGGTCGCCAATTCCTCGTCAGTCAACGGTTCATCTGTCGACGCTGCGGGAGTCTCAGCTTCTAGCTCAGGGTTCTCTGTCTTCTCAGGTTCTGGCATCGTGTCAGTCGCGGTGGGAGCGTCGGTGTCCAATAAGGGCAGGAGATTTTCCACCAGATTGGGGGCATCGGGCAGGGCGATCGCGAATCCTTCATCCACGGATCCCAGCAAGGATAGGGCAGACTCTGGCGCTACTGTAACGGGTGCATCGTCGTCGGTGACCGCCGTAGCCGGGATGCGTGAGACCGGCGCATCAGGGTCAGGAATCTCCAGTCTCGACAAATCCGCTGCGGTGGAAAACGGCAGCACGGTGGCCGCCACCATCCCCTGCAGCGAGGTTAGTCGCTGACCATATTCACGCTGAAATTGCGGTTGGTCAGGGATGTCACTTGTGCCAGCGGGAGCCGCAGCGTCGGTGGCTTCAGGCACCTCAGCCAGGGTTTGTTCTACTAATTCTGCCGGTGCATCGTCAGCAAAACTCAATCGATAGCCATCGGCTAGCGAACCACTAACTGTGCTGGCGGGCTGGGACTGTTGTGTCGGGGACGGAACGGCTTCAGAAGCGTCACTGGGGGCAGCGATCGCCGACTCCTCCAGCGATGCGAGGGAAGTCATCAAGGCCTCACTTGGGGCATCCGATATGATTTGCAGACCGTCATCGGTTGTGGCAGCGATCTCGAACCCTGATTGTCCGGCTGCAGGGGTTGCCGTTGGTGGGGTCTTGGCGGGGGAGGCTTCAAAGGGCTCTGCCGCATTATCAACATCGTCGCCAATCAATGAAGTGTTGAGCGGATCCGAGGCTGCGGAAAATAAATCCTCAGCAAACGTTGGTAGTTCTGGTTCTATTGCGGTCTCGTTAATGCTGATCGAGTCAGCCGTGTTGATCGCTTCACTCAGCGGCGCCTCGCCCACATCCTCAATGGTAGGTAACACGTTGTCTGAAACATCTGCGAACAAATCTTCGGCCGTCGTGATGTCTGGATCTGCAGGAGCGACAGTCGGCATATCAAGGGCGGGGGCTATCGCAAAATCGGCAGCCAAGTCGTCAAAATCCAAACGATCTTCCTCCGCAGGAGCGCTGCTAGCGGCGTCATTGGCAGGCTCGTCCAAGGTGTTACCCCAGGTTTCTAAAGAAATGTCATCGGCAAGTGGGGCAATCGCTTCGGACACATCCCCGAGCCCGAAGTTATCCTCCAGCTGATCAGGCGCGACCCCATCTAGTTCAGGATTGACTGGCGACATGGCGCTGGTTTCATCCGCCTGGCCAAAGACATCAGTTTCGAGGGTTAACTCAGTCTCCGCTGTCTCATCCGTCAAACCCGTTGCCCCGAGCTCAAGGCCAATATCATCCAGCGTCAAAGATGATTCGGTTGATTCAGCCTCGGTGGGATTGCCAGATACGGTTGCGGCAAACTCATCCAAGGTGACGTTATCAGCGGATGCATCGGAGGACTCCGACCAGTTGAGATCGCCGAAAGCTGCATCCAGACTGAAATCAGCTGTACTGTCAGGAGTAATATCAAGACTATCGGCGTTGTCAAAGTCAAAACCTGGATGGTTGGTCTTGGCCGATTCGTCACGACTGAGATCAGTCGCATCGCCAAAGAGATCATCAATCGTCAATCTTGGCAAGTCGGTAGTGGGTTCACTCGCATCACCAGCAGCATTATCCAGGGTGAAATCAGCAGTGCGGTCAGGAGCAACCTCGGAACTAGCCGTATCTCCGAACGCATTTTCAAGCGTCAAACTGGGTTCAGAGCTATCTGCCAGTTCAAATAAATCGGCTGGAGCCGATGACGCTTCATCTTCAAAAGCATTAGCGAAGGTCAAATCCAGATCGCTTGATTCATCGCTCAACACTGTCGCGTCACCGAAAGCGCTATCCAGGGTTAAGTCAGGGTTACTATCATCAGTGTCTTCGCTACCGTCAAAGGCATTTTCCAAGGTGACGCTAGCCTCACTGCTGTCAGTGTCAGCTTCGAATAAGGTAGAAATCGATGCCTCGGTTAAATCGGCTGCTGCCAAGGAGTCGCTGTCGATCGCTGCCGATGAGTCGTCCTCTAAACGTGTACTCGTCTCCTCCACTGCGGGCGCCGTAGGAGACTCGCCCAAAAAATCATCCAGAGAGAGTGTTTCTGATATTGGTAGCGTCTCTGCTACCGCTGACGTATCGGCCGCGATGCTAGAACCATCACTGCTAAAAAAATCCTCTAGTGATGCCTCCTCTTCAGGAGTCGCTGGGCTTGGGGGCAGATTGTCTGATAGACCTAGCTGGTTGGCTAAAGACTCTGATGTGGCAGTGCGATCGTCGCTCCCCTGCGAATTGAAAGATGACTCATCAAAGAGCTCTAACTCATCTAAATCGAGGCGCGGTAGAATATCTTCTTCGGTGGCATCATTTAGGTCTTCATTGACGCTTCCGGCCTCCGTCTCCAAGGCTGCCGGTTCGTCATCGGTATTGCCCTCAGCATCACTAGTAGACGCATCGCGATCGTCGGCTAACTCTGTTGTCTCTGGGGCTTGGGGTTCCTCAAAAAGATCCGTCAACGCCAGTTCAGCAGCAAGATCCACTGTTTCCTCTGGGGCGTCGTCAGTCCCCAACGACAGCAGCTCTTCGACCGTGGCGACCATCTCTGGATCGCGATCGCTCGCAGCTGACTCATCACTGATCGGCAGCTGATCATCGGCTAATGGCGTAGCGTCCATTTCGAGTTCCGGCGAGGCCGATTCCTCGACTGCCGCGTCAAACAACTCTGCAACAGCCTCGCTTTCGAATGCCTCCAGCTGATCAGTTCCATCAGCCGCAGCCGTCTCGCCTGGGACGATGTCGCTAAGTTCTAAAGTCTCACTGAGTTGTACTGGTTCTGGTGTGGCATCGGGCGCACTATTCTCGAGTCGGGACAAATCGCTGGAGAGCATGCCAAAAGTGTCGTCGTCCAAACTGAGATCAACCTGTGGTCGAGCCACTTCCTGCTCTGTCTCTAAGAGGTTTTCGTCGGGTGAGGCCGGAATAAACGTGTCAGCTGTTTCGTCAAATGTATCGAAGGGATCTGGTTGCCGCTGCTGCTCTGACTCCGGCAGCAGTTCTGTCAGGGACGTAATGGTGTCGCTAGGAGAAGTATCAGCAGCGTCACCGGGCGATAGCTCGGCAGCCATTTCCGTTCCCAGCAGTGCTGTTAACGGTGACATATCATCCGCAGTATCCTTTGTGTTGGCGGAATCCGCGATCGCCTCCGCTGACTCTAAGAGAAAGTCAAGATCTAAGGAAGTCTCGCTGGTGTCAGGTAGGGATGTTGTTGCGGGAGCATTGATGTCGGCGATCGCGGATTCCGGGGCAATCGGTTCCAGCGCTGAGGTATCGACCTGTCGCAGCTGTTCATCGACTGCTGCCTCCATGGCATCACTGGGAGCCACTGGCGTCACTGCGTCGGTCTCTGACACTGCCCCAAATAAATTGTCATACAGCGCATCAATTTCCTCGGTGTAGGCGACCGTTGGTTCATCTTCGGGAAGACCTTCGACATCAGAGGCTGCTGGCTGCTGCCCTGTCGCCACGGCCCAGTCAATGGGCTCAGTTTGAATAATCGTCTGCTCGCCGCGATCGTCTAGATCAGACAATGCCGACTCTTCCTCGGCATCGGACCAGTCTTCAAATTCCTCATCGAGTTGAAATAGGGTGACTTCCTCTTCCATTATCCAGGTCGAATTCACTCAAATCTTCGAGCTCAACGTCATCAAAATCTACAACCGCGTCCATCAACTGATCGCGGTCAGCAGTCTCCGATTCCTCGATCGAATCATCCATGTCGCCTTGCAGTCGGGCTAACGCTGGTTGGTTCGCGAGCTGCTCTGAGAGTTCGCTATCAGCGTCCTGCAATTGCTCTGCCAAGTGGTTGACAAAAGTCCGAAAAATGAATTCACCCTGCTGACCTAATCCATGCATTGCCCCCAGACCTTGATTCAGCGTGTCGCAATAACTTTGGATACTTTGGTCGAGCGATTCAAAGACTGCGCGCAGGTTGGCATCCAGCTTCAGTAACATGCCATCGGTTTGCGACTGTGTGTGGCGCAACTGCTCAAGACGTTGCTGTGGACTGAGTTGAGGTAGCGAGTCGGCTCCGGCGAGCAGATTCTGTTCTGGCGGGTTGCCAGTTAAGGCAAAGTCATCGACTGGGGCGCTGAGCCGAGCTGATGGTGCCGGTGCCAATTCGGCAATCAAAGACGATCTCAACTGAGTGACGACTTCATTAATCCAGTCTGGACTAGGCTGCAGTTGTGCTGACGCCCGCTGTAGACGCTCTTGCTCCAGCTGCCGCACTTCGTTTTTCAGCGTTTCGCGCTGCTGCTGTAGGGCAATCACCTCACTGGTCAGCGGCTGTACCATCTGCGCCCGCAAGTACTGCATTTCTTGCAAGAGCGCCTGCAAAACTTGCTGGCTGCTCGCTTCGGCTGATGCATTCGGAGCAGTCGCATCTGTGGAAGATGCCGTCGGGGCGATCGCCGCACCGGGATTGGCCATTAACCCCCATCCTGCTCCTCCAGGGGCCCCTTGTAATTCCTTGAGGTAGTCCAGCGCCTGTCCCATGACGCGCCGTTGTTCGCTAACTTTGCTCGTGCCCATCCATGGCAACTTAGGCTCTGCCCGACCCAGCAGCGCTTCAATTTCAGTAATCAGTGCTTGTAGTTGCCCTTGTTGCGAAGCCACCGCGAACTCCTAAAAACCGACTGACTCAATTTGCCTCCCACACCATCGGGGGCTTTCCCTGGTCACAGGCTGGCCGAACGCCGTCTCTGAAGTCCGGTCGTCGGCAGCGCTAGCGATCGCTCACTAGCATACTCAGACGTGAGTGCTACTGCCGAACACCCAGGTTGGTTTGCCCAAAGTGTAGGACAGTCAGCCGAAATCTGTGAGGAATTGTTATGGCTCAGCAATGAATTCTTCGTAAACGCCTACACATCCTTTGTAATTACCCTCGATTAACAGCATCGCTATCGTGTCTAGCGGACTAAGATATGTCGGGCCTACCGTATCTAGAAGTGATATTTTGTGAGGACTATGGGAGAATACTCATCCGAGTGCAAGTTTGGATAAAGTTTGGTCCTTAATAATAGTTGGTTGAGCGATCGCCCCTGGAATTGAGCGAGCGGTTTAGTCAACTTGACTCCATTGGTCGAAACTGAATGCCTGAATTGCATAGACCAAGCCAGGAGTTTGGATGAAAGTTGTGTCGCTGTATTTTGGATAGTCAAGTTTCATGGATAGCAGTCGCTATGGAGCCCGTGATCATGACGCAGAGGGTTCACCCCTGAGCGAAACCCCTTTTTTTGAAGGGCTACCAGAGTCAGCTGTGCGGCAGGCGACGGCACAGGCGGTTACTCGTCGTCATCCTGCTAATCAAGTCTTGCTATTAGAAAATGACTGGGGTAGCTCCGTCTACTTCATTTTGGACGGCTGGGTCAAAATTCGTACCTATAACTTAGACGGCAAAGAAATTACTCTCAACATTTTGGGTAAGGGCGAACTGTTTGGCGAGATGGCCCCCTTAGATGAGGTGCCGCGCTCTACCGATGTGATGACCTTGGTTCCGACAGTCATCTGCAATTTACCTGCCCACGATTTTGTCCATCTCATCCAAACTGAGCCACAAGCGGGGATTCGTTTATCGCAACTGATGGCGCGTCGCCTACGGCAAGTCAATCGACGGCTGCGATTACGAGAATCTGACAGTACCTCTCGGGTCATTGATATTTTGCTGTTTTTAGCCGACGGTCAAGGGGTTAAATCGGCGGAGGGCATCACGATTCCTAATTTGCCCCATCGTGAGTTGAGCAGCCTGAGCGGCTTAGCGCGAGAAACCGTCACTCGGGTGCTGAATAAGTTAGAAAAGAAAGACCTGTTAAAACGCGATCGCGATATCATGCGTATCCCTGATATCGTGGCCCTGGAAAAGCTCTTGGTATAACTGTTTGGCATGGCTGAGTCGGCTGCAGACGTAACTCCCAATCCTAAGCATCCACAGTGGGGCGACTCTGCACCGCCGCCAAATGCTGATGAGCTAGAGGCCGTTGAATCCTATCTCGATTATCAGCCTAGCCTGGCCGTGGATAGCGATAGACCTGTTAGACGTCCCACTGTGGGTCCGGCTGCCATGGTCGAGACCGCGTTTCTTGCCAGTGCTGCTAGCTTGATTTGGTTAGTGAATGCCTACTTTCCACCAGGGCCACTATTGCGGATTGTCTTTCCCCTTCCGATCGCTCTGGTGTATCTGCGTTGGGGCAATCGCGCGGCTTGGATGGCTGCTCTCGTTTCTACTATGCTGCTGGCTGTCCTTATGGGGCCGCCTCGCAGTTTGTTGTACCTCATGCCCTATGGTTTATTGGGTGTGCAACTAGGCTGGCTTTGGTATCGCAAAGCTTCTTGGTATATCTCTATTGGTATCGGCACCCTGCTAAATAGCTTGGGATTTTTTGTGCGCCTGTGGCTGCTTTCCTTGATGCTTGGTGAAGATCTATGGGTCTATCTCATCAATCAAGCTACCCAGATGATTAACTGGGTGCTATCTCGCCTTGTGAGCTTTGGTCTATTATCAGTGGGCAGCCTGAGCCAATCGAACACGACCTTGGTTCAAGTTGTGGCCTTGCTGATTGTTATCGTCAGTTCTCTGGTTTATCTGTTTACGGTGCATTTGGCATCTTGGCTCTTGCTAGAACGCCTCGGCGAAAAAATGCCTGCACCACCGCCTTGGGTGCAGCGCCTCCTTGAAACTTAAGGTGAGACCCGATGAACCGCGTCTACACACAGACCGTGCAAGGACAACGCTGGCTCCGGCGCTATCGCGGGCATCGTCCCCGGTTGGCCTGTGTATTAGGATTTACCGAAACGGGTCTTGTGCCCGGCATTTCTGCCGCAGGGGCCACTCCGGAAGATCGCCGCTTCACCGCGATCGCTGATGCGGAATGTTTGTGGCAGGGATTCAAATTACCGCCCCGACATCCATTACCGCCGTTAGTTGACGGGGTGTCGCCAGCCCTTATTGCCCGTGCTATCGTGGCAGCCCAGCTGATCCCGGTCATGATTTTTAACGCGGGTTTGCCGTTGGCACCCTCTGTGCCCCATATTTCGCTGCCAGGTCAACCGGCTGCCTGCGTGAGTAGTGGTCAAGCTTTGCCCATTGCCGTAGTTGATCGGCTCTTTCGGCAAGGGCTGATCTGGGGACATCATTTAGGCACTCAACTCGATTCGGAATACGTGATTTTGGGTGAATGCGTGGTGGGAGGCACTACCACTGCTTTGGCAGTATTACTCGGATTGGGATTGCCGGTGACGGACAAAATGGGGAGTAGCCATGTCACTTGTAACCATGCTCAAAAGCAGGCGATCGCAACTCATGGCCTGAATCGCTGGCGGGCCGAGATCGCCGCTGAGATGACAACGGCATCCCCCCTCTCTCTGGTGGCAGCAGTCGGTGACCCCATGCAGATTGTGGTTGCGGCGATGGCGATTGGGGCGAGCTGCCATCGGGGGGTGATGCTTGCAGGCGGCACACAGATGCTAGCCGTTTACGCCCTGGCGCGATCGCTTGTGAACACCTACCGACTATCGTGGCAGCCCGACCGCATCGTGGTTGGCACCACTCGTTGGGTGACTGAAGATCCCACCTGTGACACCGTCGGCGTGGCCGAACTGGTCGGTGGCGTGCCTCTCATCGCGACGGAGCTGTCGTTCGCTGACTCACGTTATGAAGCGTTGCGGCGTTACGAAGCGGGGTTTGTCAAAGAGGGAGTCGCCGCTGGCGGTTGTGCGATCGCCGCTCATTTATATCAGCATTGGCAACAGCCACAACTTCTACGCGTCATCGAATCTCAGTACGAACAGTTACAGCAACAACAGCAAGCATTCCCCGTCCCATCTTGACCACCTACCTCAGAAGGCATTGATGAGGAATCGTGAAACCAGAAAGCGGTAACTACAGAACCTTCGCAAGCCGACATATCCTCGAAATCATGGGATCAATTGCAGCCTCCGAGACCCGTCCCCTCTTAACCGAGACGTTACAAAACACCACTTACCCTCCAGCTAACTAGAGATATAGGGTAGGCTTAGTGAACGAACGCAGTTGACAGGGGCAAGTGAGATGCCAGACACCCAACCCGAATTACTTAAAATTGGCCAAGTCAGCTCTGAGAGTCAGTTGCCTGTCAAAACCATTCGCTTCTATGAAGAACGTGGGCTGATCCAAGCGGCTAAACGAACTTCCGGCGGATTTCGGTTGTTTGCTCCCTCCGTGTTGCCGCGCCTGAGCTTCATCCGTCAATCGCAGGCACTGGGTCTGAGCCTCAAAGACATCCAGGATATTTTGGGCATTGCCGACTCAGGTCAACGCCCTTGCCAAAATGTACGTCATAAATTTCAGGAAAAAGTGCTTGAAATTGATGATCGCATTCAACAACTCCAAGAACTGAAACGCCAGCTACAGACGTTAATTCGGGAAGCTGACCACCGCCAAAAAATGGATGGTGATTACTGCCCCATCATTGAGCACGCCAACGAATAGATGAGGGATCGCTCAGATACTTGTGATTCATTGCTACGA
>CAZFWL010000057.1:0-10231 GCA_964522775.1 uncultured Halomicronema sp. | reverse complement strand
AAGCTTTTTATTCAACAACTTAAATGCGGCTTCTCGCAAAGGAAAACTCTCACAAAATCAAGAAGCTTCCTTTTGTCTAAAGATAAAAGTACACCCTATAGAGATATTAAGTGTTGCGAAAATAGCTGTATTTTTGAGGCCTTTCGGAACATGAAAGTCGCCACAATTTATTAGGCTGACGGCATATAGCTCGGCTTCAGGACGGCTTAGTCTCAATTCCTGGCACTGTCCGTCTCTGTCATCAATGGTCTCACTGGCGTGATGCAGCGCCAAAGGAGCAGCTCAAATGTTTTCTAATCGGGAGGGGCAGTCAATTCCGCCAGTGACCTTTCGCCTGCCGGACAAAAGCGGGTGGCTCAAACTGTCGACAGCAGATCTTTTCGATCACAAAACAGTGGTAGTCTTTGCCGTTCCGGGCGCTTTTACCTGTCCATATTCTCCCATTCAGCTTTTAGGCTACAACGAGTACGCTCCTGTCCTAAAAGCCCACGGCGTTGACGATATTCTCTGCATTTCTGTGAATGATCCCTTTTCGCTGGCGGCTTGGGCTCAGGCCGAAGGGGCCGATCAGGTGCGCTTTATCCCCGATGTGCAGGGTGACTTTACCCGCGCCATGGGCATGATGGTAAACCTTGCAGATAAAGGGATGGGGCAGCGCTCTTGGCGCTATTCCATGCTGGTCACAAATAGCGTGATTGACAAAATTTTTGTGGAGCGAGCAGGGCTGAATGCGATGCCCACCGTTTCTGATGCCGGAACCATGCTGACCTACCTCAACCCAGCGGCGCAAAAACCCCAGCAAACGGCGGTCCTCATGCACATGTGGCAAGCCATGCTATGCCCCACCGCCAGTCACTAAGTCAACTAAAAACCTCAGCCATCTTTTGAGTACATCATCAGGAAAGGAACTATGACGAGTAGCCAAATGAAATGCCCGTTTCCCATGAGCGACAAAATCATGGAAATCTGGCGGGCCGCCCGCTCTATTTTCAGCTCGAACCGGGCGGATCAACCGCAAACTACGGTTCTTCAGTCCACCACCGTCAATCCCGTGAACGGAGCTAGCACCCACAATGGGAGTACTAGCGCCTGCCCTTTTGTAGGCACTCCGCAATCATTTGCCGCTGGCAGCGGCACGACCAACCAGGACTGGTGGCCCAATCAGTTGAATCTGAATATCCTGCATCAGCATTCTGCTCAGTGCAATCCGATGGGCGAAGCTTTTGACTATGCTGCAGCGTTCAAAACCCTTGACCTAGAGGCGTTAAGGGCCGACATTTTTGAACTGATGACCACCTCTCAGGACTGGTGGCCTGCAGACTATGGCCATTATGGCCCCCTCTTTATCCGGATGGCGTGGCACAGTGCAGGCACTTATCGCATCGGTGATGGACGCGGCGGGGCGGGTACGGGTAATCAGCGATTTGCCCCACTCAATAGCTGGCCCGACAATGCCAATCTCGACAAAGCCCGCATGCTGCTGTGGCCCATCAAACAAAAGTATGGGCAAAAGATCTCCTGGGCGGATTTGATGATCTTTGCGGGCAACTGTGCATTGGAGTCCATGGGCTTCAAAACACTAGGGTTTGCTGGGGGACGGGAAGATATTTGGGATCCAGAACTGGACATTTACTGGGGCTCTGAAACCACCTGGCATGGTGAGGAAGACTATAGTGGCAAACGCTACAGCGGCGATCGCGTTTTAGAGGATCCCCTCGCCGCGGTGCGCATGGGTCTGATCTATGTGAACCCCGAAGGCCCTAACGGTGAACCTGATCCCGTCGGCTCCGGCCGTGATGTCCGTGAAACCTTTGGCCGCATGGCCATGAATGATGAAGAAACCGTGGCGCTGACCGCCGGGGGACACACCTTTGGCAAATGCCATGGGGCCGGGGATGCCGGGCATGTCGGCGCTGAGCCTGAAGGTGCCAGCATTGTTGAACAGGGTCTCGGCTGGAAGAGCACCTTTAAATCAGGGATTGGCGTTGATGCCATCACTAGCGGGATCGAAGGCGCTTGGACGCCGACGCCAACTCAGTGGGATAACAGCTATCTCGAAACCCTCTTCAAATATGACTGGGAAGTGGTGAAAAGTCCGGCTGGGGCGTGGCAGTGGGTTCCGAAGAACGGCGCTGGGGCTGATACCGTACCCGACGCCTTTGATCCATCCGCCCGACATGCCCCGATCATGACCACTGCCGACATGTCGATGAAGCTGGATCCCATCTACGCCCAGATTTCCCGACGTTTTCATGACCATCCTGATGAGTTTGCCGAGGCGTTTGCTAAGGCTTGGTTCAAGCTGACCCACCGCGACATGGGGCCAAAATCTCGCTATCTCGGTCCCGAAGTGCCTACCGCAGACTTTTTGTGGCAAGACCCCATCCCTGCAGTCGATCACGAATTGATCAACGACCAGGATGTTGAATCCCTGAAAGCGCAGATTTTGGCGGCAGGCTTATCGGTCTCAGAGCTAGTTTCGACCGCTTGGGCGTCAGCCGTGACCTACCGCGACTCGGATAAACGGGGCGGGGCCAATGGCGGGCGGCTACGGTTAGCCCCCCAGAAGGATTGGGCAGTCAATCAACCCGCGCAGTTGGCCAAGGTGTTACAAACGCTGGAACACATTCAAGCTGAGTTCAACCGCTCCCAGGCGGGAAACAAAAAAGTTTCTCTGGCTGACCTGATCGTACTGGGTGGCGGTGCCGGGATTGAGCAAGCCGCTCAGCAAGCTGGCCACGATGTGACGGTGCCCTTCACCCCAGGCCGGACGGACGCGTCACAAGCTGACACGGATGTGGAGTCTTTTGCATACCTTGAGCCTAAAGCGGATGGTTTCCGCAATTATCTCCAGAGCGAACAAATGCTCTCCGCTGAAGAACTGCTGGTCGACCGGGCACAGTTACTGACGCTGAGTGCGCCAGAGATGACGGTGCTCGTGGGCGGCTTACGCGTTTTAGGCGGCAATGTCAACGGCTCCCAACATGGAGTGTTTACCCATCGTCCCGAGACATTGACCAATGACTTTTTCGTTAATCTGCTCGATTTTGGTACGACCTGGCAAGCGGTTGCCGATGAGGAAAAAGAATTTGAGGGCCGCGATCGCCACACCGGCGAACTGAAGTGGACTGGGACTCGGGTTGACCTGATCTTTGGCTCCAATTCACAGCTCCGCGCCCTGGCCGAAGTCTACGGCTGTGCCGATGCGCAAGACAAATTTGTGCAAGACTTCATCGCCGCGTGGGACAAAGTCATGAACCTAGATCGCTTTGACCGTGCCTAATCTGAATTAACGAGTCGGCTTGGCTGACGAAGCGTTGCTCCAACCGCCCTCAGTTCGGTGGTTGGAGCATTAATTTTAAATTCTCATAGCAGATGACCTTATGGCTGAGGCGTGGCAATGTCAACTGGGGGATGAGTCGGGGGAGTGGAGCGAGATCGCCTTTTTCGCGTGCTCCAAAGCCAGTGCCACAGCGGCAGCAAATACAGATACACGGCATAGGGGATGAAGCTAGCATCGGCGAGGATTACCGTTGCTGGCACCAGACCCGCAATGTTCCACGGCACGAGCGGGGCAATGACCACGGCAGAATTTTCAATATCGATCGCCAGGGTGTCAGGTTCAGCTTGGGTGGCGATGTATTGCGGCTGCATGATCTGTTGGGTTAGCAGAATGGCGATCGTCTGGGTGCAGCCAAACGCGCTCGTGAGGAAGCTGGCCAAAACTGTGCTACCAAAGCGGCCCCGAGGACTCGGCCACCGCGAGAGCAGTTGCCCCACATGACGAAAGGTGCCTTGCCCTGAGAGCACCCCTGCCAAAGCGGTGGAAACTAACACCACACTGCAGACCCGGGCCATCGGCCAAAGCCCGCCGCCCTGAAAAATGAGGTTGAGATTATTCTCTGGGGGCAACCGAATGCCCCACAGCAAGGTCGCAATGACTTGGTTGAGGGGTTGCGATTGGATGGTTAGAGCCAGCGCGATCGCGCTTCCCAAACTCAGCCATAACGTTCGCAGTACGGGCCATTGCAGCAAAGTCAAAACCACGAGCAGCACTGCTGGCAATAGCATCAGCGGCTGGACAACAAATGTGTTGGGTATGGCCGTCAACAGAGCATCATCGACCACGGTGAGCGGGTGCAGGCGTGAAGCCCAGGTATAGATAGTGGCTGACCCGAGGAGCGGGACCCAACTGGTTTGCACCATCAGCCGTAGGTTGCGGGGAACAGCAGTATTCGTGACTGCAGCCACTAAATGGGCACTCGACGACATCGGTGAGCAGCGATCGCCCACATACGCTCCCGCAATGATCGCCCCTGCCGTCCACCCTTCCGAGACACCAGCCCCCCGCGCCATAATCATCAGGGCTAAACCGATGGTGCCAGCACTGCCAAACGAAGTCCCTAGCAACGTCGATACTAGAGCCGTCAAGCCAAAAGCCGATACCAAAAAATATTGGGGATGCAGCCATTGCAGGCCGTAATACACCAAGGTGGGGACGGTGCCTGCAGCTAGCCAACTGGCCACAACGGCCCCGATCAATAGCAAAATGCGCAACACACCGGCTGACTGCCGGACGCCTGCCCTCATCTGTTGCCACAGGTCAGAGATTTGGACGCCCCGCCGCCAGTAAACTGCCGACATGATCCCCAGCGTAAACAGTAGCGGCCATAGAATGAACACACCGCGATAGACCGCAGCCAGTAGTGTCGTGAAAGCCAATGCTAAGGCGATCGCAATTTCCATTTGTCAGGCATCCTTACGCCACGACTATGCTGTGCCTGCAGCGCAGTCGAGATTTGCCAGATTAAGGTAATCATCCTAATCGATGCGCCTCCCCGATCAGTTACTGGCTAATCTTGACGCTTCGATCTGAAAGCAGGCTGCTGTTCTCTCCGGTCAGACATAAGAAGGATTTCAACAGGAAGCCGATGCCCGCCCCAAATCCGCTTAGAATTGGGTGTTGATGATTCGTTCGGTGGCGATCGCGCATGAAGTCATACCTGGCAGCAGCGGTACAAATGACCAGCGTGCCAGATTTGGAGAAAAATCTGGCCCAAGCTGAAGACCTCATCGACCTAGCGGTTAAACGCGGGGCAGAGCTGGTCACCCTCCCAGAAAATTTCTCATTCTTAGGCGCAGAGGAAGAAAAGCTGGCGCGGGCACAGGAGATTTGCGCTGCCAGCGAACAGTTCTTGAAGAAAATGGCGCAGCGATATCAAATCACTCTACTGGGTGGGGGGTATCCGGTACCGGGTGACGGCGGCAAATTCTACAACACCGCCTTATTAGTCGATGCCGATGGCAGCGAGCTAACCCGCTACGAAAAGGTTCACCTCTTTGACGTCAACGTGCCGGACGGCAATACCTATCGAGAATCCAGCACGGTGATTTCGGGGCAATCGCTGCCAGCGGTTTATCCGTCTAAGCAGCTCGGCAATTTGGGCCTGTCTGTCTGCTACGACGTGCGCTTTCCCGAGTTATATCGCCACCTTTCCCAAATGGGGGCTGAGGTGATTATGATTCCGGCCGCCTTCACTGCCTTCACGGGCAAAGATCATTGGCAGATACTGCTGCAAGCGCGCGCGATCGAAAACACGTCCTACATTATTGCGCCCGCACAAACTGGGTTCCACAACAGCCGTCGACAATCTCATGGCCATGCCATGATCATCGACCCCTGGGGCATTGTGCTCGATGATGTCGGCACTGATACTGGAGTCGCGATCGCGGAAATCAACCCTGCTCGCATTGCTCAGGTCCGTCAGCAAATGCCGTCGTTGCAACACAGAGTATTTATTTAATCAATAGATCAGGAAGATAGATCGACATCTGCTAAGCACACAATCGGCAATAAAAACAGTGTGCCGAACATTAAAGACAAAATCCTCGATATTGCCTTGAGAATTTTCATCAATAGCAGTTATTGACGCCTCCACAGCATCAATAACTGCTATTCACCTTATCTAGCTGCAACGCTCAATACTTGTCATTAAAATTCAACTAAAAACGATTCATCTTTTACCCAGAAAGCCAGCAAGATTCCGAGCAAGCCAGCCACCTAATTCAGCATTCTTCTGAGTTCATCAATCAAGAAGAATGCCTTCAAGATCTCAAAACTCTATACAGACGATTGATTTACGAAAGCTTATTGCAACAATTAAAAACCGAAATTCATCTCGCCAAATATAAACATATTTGAACTTATATTCTCCCTTTGTGAACAAAACTTTCAAAGTGTAGGGGCGAGAAAAGATAATTTTTAGGCGCGTCATCGGCGATACAAGCTCATCGGCGGTTTGTCTGGCAGGATGCATCTCTGGTCAGCAGGGAGCGATTTTTCTGTGGCAAAGCGCAGCATTCCTGATTGCTCTACGCAACTGCTTGTTCATAGAACAATGTTTCGTTGCTAGGTAAAAAGGAGCTGTTAAGCCGTATTTTTACGATGAGCTTAATAGTAACTATTGATGAAACGAGTTCCAAAAACTGTTTTGATAAGGAGACGCTAGTGGTTCTGCAACAATTGGCTTACGAGCCAAGTAGTCAAAATCAGCGAGTCAAAAACTTTGAAGTTCCGGGTGACGAGTACCCGAGAATGTTTTCTAGCGATAACTTGCTAGATGATAACGGTGAGGTGCAAAACTTAATCTCTGCTGCCTATCGACAAATCTTTAATGAGCAACAATTGTTAGCCAGTAATCGGCTGCCTAAGTTGGAATCTCAGCTCAAGATGGGGCAGATTACGGTCAAGGAGTTTATTCGCGGACTGTTGCTTTCCTCAACGTTTCGGGAGCGCAATTTTGATGCCAATAACAACTATCGATTTGCTCGGATGTGCCTACAGCGGGTGCTAGGTCGTGAACCCTACAGCGATCGCGAAGTATTATCTTGGTCGATTGTGATTGGGACCAAGGGCTTGGTCGGCTTTGTTAATGAACTGCTAGAAAGCCAGGAATACCTCGACAGCTTTGGCGAATATGTTGTGCCCTATCAACGGCGGCGCATTTTGCCCCAAAGGACTCAGGGCGAGGTAACTTTTGCCCATATGCCACGCTATGGCGAAGATCATCTAGCCCAACTCAAAGCTCTGGGATATGACTTTGAGCGTGACCATGTGCCGGGTGGCTACCGCTTGTCTTCGCAATTGTCTCCCGTGCGCTGGCAGTGGCAAAAGCCGCCTTATTCCCCTCTGGCGAGACGTGTTGGTGCCGGTATCACCATCTTTGGTGCCAGTGCGATCGGACTCCTGTCGGTTGGCGTTATTCTGTCGTGGTTTGGCTGGCTGCACATTTAGGCAAGCCGGGTTGCAACCTAACGGAAGCTTGGCCTCGTAGTGCATTCCCTGACGTTACTCTTGCTCGCCTGCAATCAGCGCAGAAGTAACGCCAGGGATTTTCCATTTAAAACAAAAAGTTGGGTAGAAGCTTCTTTTCAGAAGACTTCCCCCAACTAGTGCTCAAGGAGCACACGCGAGTCTACAGGATGTTTTTATAATGGCTGGCACTGGAAAATGTGACCACGGGGAAAAACTCAGGAAAATTCAGGTCTTTGCAAAATCGATGAATATCGCCTTATCTAACGCGGTCAAGTTGCGCAGAAAGTTGGAGCCTCAGACGGCAATCCCTGACGCAACCGCTTTCTTCATCTCGTCAGTGCCGGATAGGATATTTCTGATATGCAACTTCCTTGCTGTTAAGCATTCTGACCAACAGACATGAGTAATCAAGATCTTGTCAAAAGTAGCGTCCGCTCCATCATGGGCGTGAAAGAAGGGGTGTCTGATAAAACTGTGCAGACTGATTTGGCGGATCCCAAGTGGGATCGCGCCGCATCGCTGAATTATTTCGGGGCAACGATCGCCCAAATTAGCGTCATGACAGCCCTCCTCTGGCTGATGGATGTTGGGTTCGATCGTCTGCCATGGGACACCTGGCCCAGTTGGAGTGCAACGGCGATCGCCTGTGGCTTTTTCGCCTTCATCACGTTGAGATCGCGCCTTTTCTCTCTGCTGGACAACACTCGCAACAGTGGCCGCTACAACGCCATTCAGCGACCGGGCTGGGCACCACCACCGCTGGCCTTCCCGATTGTGTGGATGAGTATTGCGGTGTTGCGGGTCGTGTCGGCTTGCCTGGTGTGGTCAGCATTGGGGCAAACCTTCCTGTGCTGGCCGCTGGTACTCTACATAATTCACCTGAGCTTGGGCGATACCTGGAACACGATTTTTACAGTGGAAGGGCGTTTGGGCCATGCAGTGCCCGTCGTCGTTGTGGGGCCCTTGCTCTCGGTCATTGTCGTTACAGTGAGCTATTACCTCACGCTACCGCTGGCAGGCTGGGTTATTTTGCCTTCCGCAGTGTGGCTGGTGATCGCGACCGTTCTCTGCATCAGCCTCTGGCGGTTGAACAGCCAAGAGCCACTGTATCCGGTGGTGGCAAAGGCAAGCTAGCAGTTGAAGCCATGCCACATTACGCAACATGGGGGACGCCTCCCTGTTAGATCATCCAATCGGCGAAGGATTTAGGGCAAGGGCAATGTCCTCTGGAAGCTACCCCCAGAGTCGGCGCCGTTCGGGTCCATTGAGGCGCTGATGGGTGTCGCGTAGTAGGTCAGGAATCTGAAGTTCGCTGGGGCAACGGGGCAAGCAATCACCACAATCGGTGCAGCGATTGCCCTTACGGCCAGGAAACCAATGTCCCGCCTTCTCAAACATGCCATAGCGATATTGACCGTACTCAGTCATGTCGTATGCCACAGCCAGGTTCCGTAACCGCAGCACCTCGGGAATATTGATCGACTCCGGACAAGGTAAACAGGCGTAGCACTGATGGCAGCGATCTCTCCCTAAAGTCTCCTGCGCTGTCACTTCAAGGCGGTCAAACGCCGCCTGTTCTTCAGCAGTGAGGGGAACAGTGCGATCGCACACTGCTAGCGGATACGTCAATTCATCGGGTGTAGCAGGGCCAACGCTCAGCGTCGTCACTGCCGCTTGACTTAGCAACCAGCGATAGGTGAGATGCAGCGGTTCAAAAGGCATGGAGAGTTCACGCAAGCGTTCAGGCGGCGTGTAAAGCAGACCGCCCTTATCTGCCGGTGAAATAATAAAGACTCCCAAATCATGCTGCTGAGCGAGTTGTACTGCGGCAGCATGACGGCGAAACAAGGCGTAGTAGTGCAAATTGACAAACGCAAATAGTTCGGTATTAATGGCCTGCTGAATCAGCTCTAAACGGCCATGGGTTGAAAAGCCGATGTGGCGAACTTTTCCCGCCTGCTGAGCGGCTTGTAAGGCACGCATGCAACCATCCGGTGCCTGCACCCAAGCCAAATGTTCCGGCGTATTTAGACCATGAATGGCGAGGCAGTCGATATGGTCGATTTGCAAGCGTTCTAGCGATTCATCCAAATGAGCGGCCATGCTCTCGGCATCTGCCGTTGGCGGAATTTTGGTTGTGATGATGAGGCGATCTCGGGTAGCCGTTCCCAATTGCTGTAATGTCTGACCCAGCAGGACTTCACTGTGACCGTAGCCGCGAGCCGTCTCGATATGGTTGATGCCCTGATCAACTGCTGCGCTGACCGTTGTCGCAAAGGTGTCAGCCGTGGAGAGCGATCGCATGGTGCCGAGCGAAAACACCGATAGCTGCAGTTCCGTTTTGCCAAATCGGCGATATTGCATCTTGCTGCATTACTCAGGGCCATCTGCACGTGCTCTGAGCCATCGTCTCCGGAAAACTACTGTTCAAGCGTATCGTTACTGATGCCGCCTTGCTGGGTAAAGTCAGAGGGACTTAAGTTAGAGATGAAGTCTCTGAAGGCCTGTTTCTCAGCTTCATCAGCGGCACGATCCACCGGAATTGAAGCGTCGGCAATGACTTCTTCCATTACCCAAATCGGCGCATCTAAGCGGAGAGCGATCGCGATCGCGTCACTGGGTCGAGCATCTAATTCTTTTCGCGTTTCCCCAGCACTCAGGGTCAACATTGCGTAGAACGTATTGTCTTTCAGCGCATGAATGACGATACGTTCTAAGGTCATTTCCCAATCGTCAATCAGATTGACAAATAAGTCATGGGTCAAAGGCCGAGGAGCCTGTTGATTTTCCAAGGCCCCAATAATGGATTTGGCCTGATCTTGTCCGATGTAAATAGGTAGGGCACGGCGATCATCAGTATCTCGCAAGAGCACCACGGGATTGCGTGAAATCGCGTCGAGTGCAATACCAGCGACT
>CAZFWL010000056.1:0-10310 GCA_964522775.1 uncultured Halomicronema sp. | reverse complement strand
TGTCCCATGGATCCCAATGTGTTAGTCGGCTCAAAGCCAGTCTCCGTCTAAGCCCTATGCTTGCCGACACCAGCCGTTGTTGGTTGACTGAGTCAGCTATAGTGGATGGCTGAACTCTGGATTTCAGCGTTCGAGTCCGGGCCAGGGTTTGCCCCATGGCATTCAGCCTGAATATCCTGGTGGGGATATTTCCACCACATACATTCGGCAGGCATCAAGTACACTAGAAACCAGTAAAAGAAGCCTGCTATCTACAAGGAGTCGATTAGATACATGGGATCTTCATTTGTCGGAATGTTTGCTCAGGCCTTTGCAACATTCTTGAACATTTATTTTGTATTGCTGATTATTCGCATTTTGCTGAGCTGGTTTCCCAACGTGGATTGGATGAGCCAGCCTTTTGCGACCCTGAGTCAGTTAACGGATCCTTACCTCAACTTGTTCCGGTCACTGATTCCCCCGTTGGGCGGCATTGATTTTTCCCCTATTTTGGGCTTTTTGGTCCTGCAAGTGGTGTCTCAAGGGGTCAGCCAAGTCGCGGCGACCATGGCGTACTCCGCTTTTTAATCAGTACTGGCTGAACCGGAAACGGTTGACCTTAGCTTTTCCATAACTGGCCAGATCATATTGTCTGGCCAGTGTTTTTGTTGTTTACTGACGGCTAAATACTGTGACTACTGCGATCGCGGATACCCCCACCTACGACTGGTCAGCCTTGCTGCAGCAAATTATCGATCAGCAATCGTTGACCCCTCCGCAAGCCGAAGCATTGATGCGGGGCTGGCTGCAGGAAGAGATTCCCCCAGTGTTGTCGGGAGCATTTTTGGCGGCGATTCAGGCCAAAGGGGTATCGGCAGCGGAACTTGCAGGGATGGCGCGGGTATTGCAGGCTCAGTCATTAGGGGGTGAGTCTGCGGATGCCGATTTGCCCACTCCCCGCATTGACACTTGCGGCACTGGCGGTGATGGATCGCATACCTTCAACATCTCGACTACGGTGGCTTTTGTGGCGGCGGCAGCGGGCGTGGCTGTAGCTAAACATGGCAATCGTTCAGCTTCGAGCAAAGTTGGGTCGGCGGATGTGCTGGAAGCCTTGGGCATTGACCTGAGCGCTCCCCCAGAAAAAGCGAAGGCGGCGCTCAAGGCAGTGGGCATTACCTTTTTGTTTGCGCGGGGCTGGCATCCCGCAATGAAAGCCGTTGGCCCGCTGCGCAGTACGTTAAAAGTGCGCACGGTCTTTAACTTGCTTGGCCCGTTGGTGAACCCCCTCCGCACGACAGGGCAGGTGATCGGAGTGTTTGACCCGTCGGTGATTACGCCGATGGCGGAAGCGCTAAATCAATTAGAGGTGCCGCTGGCGATCGTGTTGCATGGTCGGGAAGGCTTGGATGAGGCTGGCTTAGGCGACAGTACTGATCTGGCGCTGCTCGAAAACGGTACGGTGACGGAGAAGGTATTGAATCCCGGCGACTTTGGGCTGGTGGCGGCTGATAAAACGGCGCTACGGGGCGGTGAGTTGGACGAAAATGCCGCCATTATGCGGGACTTGCTACAAGGTAAAGGCACCCAATCTCAGCAAGATGTGGTGTGCTTGAATGCAGCGCTCGCGCTGAAAGTGGCAGGATTGACTCAGGGCGACAGCTTTGAGGCGGAAATTGCCAATGGCATTGACCAGGCGCGATCACTGCTGCAAAGTGGGGCTGCCTGGGACAAAGTCGAAGCTTTGGTCACGTTCTTGAAGGGGTAAGTCACGGGCTCAGAGCCCCAGCATCGCCTGAGGGTTGCCTAAGATTTTTAAGAGTTTTGAATATCGTTACTGAGTTAGCGAAAGTTCGCGAGTATTTAGGCTCAGGTAATCCATTCTGAACTCAAGGCAATTAGCATGACCAATCCCGATAGCAACAAAAGCGACAAGAAGATCATTGCGGGTGTTTTGGGCATCCTGCTGGGGGCTTTTGGCATTCATAAGTTTGTGCTGGGTTATACCGTGGAGGGCATTATTATGCTGGCGGTCACGGTGTTTACCTGCGGCGTTGGGGGGGCAGTGATGGGCATCATCGGCCTGATTGAGGGCATCATTTACCTCACTAAGACTGACGAAGAGTTTGACGCCACGTATGTGCTAAATAAAAAAGGGTGGTTTTAGCGCTAGCTTGAGCCTGATTGATATGAAATTGCTCTCACGCCTCCGTTTGCCCGACCGTGGATCACAGATTGAACGGAATGGGCAGTCCATAGCGACACTGCCCCGCTTGCGATCGCCCTTTTGGCGCATTGTGACGTTAGCAACTTTCTTGAGTCCCCTAGCCATTGCAGTGGGAGTGAGCCACTGGGGACTGCGGTTTCCGTTTCCCCCCTGTTTATTTCAGTGGGCCTTTGGATTTCCGGCTCCGAGTTGTGGGTTGACGCGATCAGTGTTGGCGTTGATGACGGGCGATTGGTCACGATCACTGAGTTACCACTTGTTTGGCCCCGTCTTTGTGGTGCTATCCACCGCGCTGATCCTGGCGACCAGTTTTGAACTTATCACCCGGCGTTCCCTTGCCTGGTGGTATGAGCGGCTGTGGCAATCGCGGCCCGCTGTTATTCTCTTGGGTTTGTATGTCGGGTATTACGGTCTGCGCCTGTGGATTCGAGCTGCGCTGCCCGCGTTGCCTTGGGGTTTAGATGAGACTATTGCCTGGCAACAGTTAGTCGCTGGTGCAGTCGCCCTGTAATGACTTGAGGGGCGATTTTTCGATCTTCTTTGACCCATAAATGAACTGAAAAGGCCCGATGCCGAGATCTAACCTATCGATAAAAGTGGGACTCGTCTTACTCAGTGCGGCCTGCTTAGGAACGCTGGGCCAGGTTGAAGTGCCACTGTTGGCGAAGCCATTTGTGCTGCTGTTGCCGTTGCAAATGGCCGCGATCGCTTACGTGCTCTGGTACTGGCGAGATCGTCACGAATCCTGTTCGCCTCAACGACTCGTAGCCGGGATGGAACCTGACCGAGAATCAGGGCTCATCGGCGCTGATGACTTTGGCCAAAATCGCGGTATCAGGGAAAGACTCTAGCACCAACGTCTTGAGCATGACCGTTAGAGGCAACGCCAAAAACGCACCAATGGGGCCAAGTACCCAGGTCCAAAAAACCACGGCTAAAAACGTCACCAACGTGGATAGATCGAGCCCTTCACCGAGAAACTTCGGCCCGATCACCATGTCAAAAAAGTTATTGATGAGCGCATAGCCTACAAAAACGATCACGGCGGCCCCGACCCCTGAGTCCAGAAGCGCGAGCACCAACGGCGGAATCAGGGCAATCACATAACCAATATTGGGAATGAAGTTGAATAAAAAGGAGAGAACACCCCACAACACCGCGAAATCAACGCCTAAAGTCCAGAGCAAAATCGTTTGCCCGATCGCGGCTAGGGCTCCCAACCAGCCTTTGATCAACAAATAAAGGCTGACGCTCCGGCCAAACCCCAAAATCTTGTTGAGCAGGTGCGGGCGGTGACTCAATTCGGCTTTGAGCTTGGTGGAAAAACTGGTCGACCCGACCAGCATGTAGATAAAGATGAACAGCGTCAGCCCCACGTTGCCCACAGTTCCCAGTAGACCCGTCAAAAAAGAAATGACAAGCTGAATCAGCCGGGAGGGTTGCAGAAACTCTAGCTCCATGAGGTCAGCGCTATCGATACCATGGCTGGCTAAAAATGTTTCTAACTCAGTCAGTTGGCTACTCAGCAGGGCACTGTATTGCGGCACGGCAATCGTCAATTGAGCGATCGACGCGGCCAAGAAAATGATTAATAGCAGGCCTACCGCCACCACTCCTAAAATCACAAGGGTGTTGGCGAGCCAGCCCGGCACCCGTCGCGATCTCAGCCATAAGCTGATTGGGGCGGTGACGAGTACCACGAATAAGGAGAGCAAAATCGGGCCTAACAGATCAGAGGCAGCCTTGAGACCAGCCACAATCACGACGACTGCCGCGATCGCGGTCAACGGGCGAATAATGCTAGCTTCCTCACGTTCAGCCACAAGCTTGCTTCAAATACTTCACGTTGCGGCTAATTATGGCAGTAGTGCGGCAATTCTCAAAGCTACCATTGGCGACAGCTACACTATCGTCTTGACGCAATCTCAGGGCCAGCCACAAGTTGTGAACTCTCAGCGATGGCAACCCCTGCGAAGGGAATGATGCCAGCCAACTCAAGCAGGATGAATTTCAGCGGTGTAGCAAGTCCAATCGGAACGAGAGAGTGTTTTACCACAAACGACTGGTTGATACTGGCCCTGGTAGGCAATGTAATTAAAGACCAGCAGCGGCATGCCTAGAGGCACTGCCAAATATTCACTCAGTTCATAGGTGGCGGGCATGCTCTCTAGGGTGACCTTGGCGGCGTTGAGGTCGATGCCGTTGGACAGCAGCGTACTGTAGGTAAACCCTGCCTGCAACAGCACTGAATACGCCTCGCCAATCTTTTCCGGATAGTAAACGACATCCAAGGCAATGGGCGATTCATCGGCGTAGATGATCTTTTCTTGCCAGTAGACATCCGTGCTGTCGGGTGCAAGCTGTAACCGATGACGGACATCGGGACTAGCCTGAGCGCGTTGAAAACGCAGCGAGTGCACTCGTCCTTGATAACCTTGCTGCTTCAGCGCCGCATCAAATGACATCAGCGGGTTGGACATAGAGAAGGTGATTTTGTGCTGCTCTGTAACAAAAATGCCTTTTCCCTGCTGGGTGGTGACTAGCCCCTGCTGGATAAGGTTGGCGATCGCCTTCCGCACTGTTGTTCGACTTACGCCAAATGCGGCCCCCAAATCAAACTCACTGGGTAACCGTTCACCCGGTTCGTATTTGCCCGCCTCAATCTTTGCTTTGAGCTGCTCAGAAATGGCCACATGCAAAGGTTGGTTCTCGGCTTCCTGCCCGCTCGGCATCATAAAATTTGTCATGACCTGTTGACCTCTGCTGGCATCTTATCGAAAAAAGAGTGAGTGCTGATGGGGAATGACAATTGAGGACATCAACCGATGAGTGACTGGATTGGTTAGTGTATGCCAGATTCAAAGGACTTCTGCGTTTGTGCCTGCATCTCTTCATCAATGCCCATGGCCAGAAGACATGGGCATTGATGCCCCTCCCGAACATGAAGGAGGGAGGCTGCGGGGGATAAGAGGATGGTTTCCTACAGCGCCTTCTTGAGACATCGGTTGACCTGACAGCGAACCATCCTGAACCGATTGACTCCAGGGGAATGTCTGTTGACCTGCCCTTACACCGTCAAGCGGCGACTAGCTGAAAGCGGGACAGTTTAAACAAACTCGTGTCATGGGGAGTGCTGCCATCCACCGCCAGATCGGCCAACATCTTGCCCATCAGCGTGGTGAATTTGAAACCATGCCCGGAGAAGCCTGCACCAATTACCACATGGGGATAATCGGGATGCTGATCGACGACAAAATCTTTGTCCGGAGTCAACGTGTAGAGGCAGCGGCGAGTGGAAATGAGTGGCCCTGCTGCCTCGGGCAGGTATTGTTTCGCCCAGTCGCGAATCCGCTCCGTCCAGGTTTGGCTCGGGGTATAGTCGACGTCGCTCGGTTTCTCAACGGTATTCCACCCGTAAAATGTGGTGAGTTTGAAGCCAATGCTGGGGTCTTCATGGGGAATGCCGTAGGGCATTTCGCCATAATCGCCGTTCATGTGGGCAAAGAAAACGGGCAATTTGCCGGGTTCAAACAGGCTAGGAGTTTTAGGCTGATAGAAGCCAAGTTGACAGGGCATGATTTTTAGCGGCAGGTCGATGCCTTGCTCTGCTAGGACGCCTTTGGCCCAACTACCGACGGTCAGCACGATGCGATCGCACGTATAGGTTTCAGACTCAGTTTGCACCGTCACCCCTGAATCTGACGGGGTGATGCCCAGCACTGGGGTCTGGTCCATCACCGTCGCGCCGCGTTCTTGGGCTAAGCGAACGTGGGCGAGGACACAGCGCGACGTTTTAAGTAAGCCTGCATCGGGGTTAAATAGTCCCTCCATGCCGTCGTCCAACGCAAACTGCGGATAGCGCTGGGCAATCTCAGCTTTGTTGAGATGCTCATAATCGAGGTGCGATTCGTCTAAGCTGGCCTTCATTCGCTGGAAGGTGTCCGTGTCAGGTCGGCCAAAGTCCAGCCCCCCGGTTTTGATGTAAAGCTGCTCATCGGCCTCATCTTGCAGAGCAAACCACAGGGGATAGGCATCCCGCATGAGGTTGACGTAGATGGGATTGTCATAGGTGTAGCGAATCACGCGGGAATTGCCGTAGGAGCTGCCATTCTGATGATTCAACTCAAACTGCTCTAGCAGCAAAACTTTTTGGCCCGCCTTAGCCAAGTAGTAAGCGGCGGCGCTGCCGACGCCACCCGCACCAATCACGATCACATCAAAATGCTGTGCCATCTTAAAACCACGCTCCTAGTCAAAAGTTGAAGGGATAGAGTTTGCTATGGAAGTGGTGTAGCCCGCGCTGTTGCCGTTGCCATCACTATCGTTGACGGTGACTCGACGGTAATGGGCTGAAGGTTAAATTGTTGTATTTCGAAAGAGACGACTCCAGGGTGAGCCGTCAGAGGCATCGTGCATCATTGGCGATACCCCTGACTGATTGGCCAAAGGCGACGATCAAGGGGCGATCGCGCTTTCTGCCGCTTCAGATTCTTGCAGCACTTTTTTCACATGCACTACATCGTGCTCGTACCGCAGCCCTTTGTAGATGCTGAAGCACATCACTAACAGCACTAGTGCAAATGGGAAGCCCGTAGCGATCGACGCAGTTTGCAAGGCTCCCAGACCACCGCCCAACAGTAGAGCGGCAGCGACGACACCTTCCATCACCGCCCAAAAGACTCGCTGAGGCACGGGCGACTCCAGCTTGCCCCCGGAGGTCAAACTATCGACCACCAAGGAACCAGAGTCAGAGGAGGTCACAAAGAAAACCACCACCAGCACGATGCCCACAAAGGACGTAATGCCTGTGAGGGGGAGTTGTTGCAGCATGACAAACAAAGCGGTCGCTACGTTCTCGCCAACGGCGGTGCTAATTACCCCTGCGGTGCTTTCACTGAGCTCAAAGCTGAGGGCGGTGCCGCCAAACACTGACATCCACAAAAACGTCAGCATGGAAGGCAGCAGCAGTACTCCTAAGATGAATTCCCTCACCGTACGCCCCCTGGAAACTCGGGCGATAAAGATGCCGACAAAGGGCGACCAAGAAACCCACCAGCCCCAGTAAAAGACAGTCCAGCTATTTTGCCACTCACCGCCTGAAAATGTTTCCGTCCAAAAGCTGAGAGTGGGTAACGAAGCGGCGTAGTAGCCCAGGGTTTCCACAAAGGAATTGAGAATGAACAGAGTGGGGCCCACTAACAGGACAAAGCCCATGAGTACGGCTGCCAAAATCATGTTCAACTCACTCAGGCGCCGGACGCCGTTGCCCAAGCCGGACACTACAGACGCGGTAGCAAAGCCGGTGATGATGAAAATTAGGCCCACTTGGATCGGCGTACTAATTTCGAGCCCAAACAAAAAGTTGAAGCCCGCATTTACCTGCTGAACACCGAAGCCGAGGGACGTGGCAAGACCAAACAGCGTGGAAGCGACGGCCAGAATGTCGATCACATTTCCCGGCCAGCCGTAGATTTTCTCACCCAACAGGGGATAAAACACGGAGCGAATTGTCAATGGCAAGCCCCAGTTAAAGGCGAAAAAAGCCAGCGACAGCCCCACCAGCGCATAAATGCCCCAGGCGTGTAGCCCCCAATGGAAAAAGGTGATGCCTAATGCTTGCTTCGCGGCATCGGCGGTATTTGGATCGATTTCACCTAGCAACGATGGGGGATCTTGGAAGTGGAAGATCGGTTCCGCCACACTCCAAAACATCAGACCAATACCCATGCCAGCACTGATTAGCATGGCGACCCAGGCAAAGGTCGGAAATTCCGGCTTGGCATCGGGGCCACCGAGACGCACTTTGCCCAGTTTGCTGAATGCCAGAAAGACGGTGAAGATTAAAAAGAGAGAGACCGAGAGGATGAAGAACCATCCTAAAGACCCGGCAATGAAGCTTTGCACCGTGCCAAAAGCCGTCTCAGCGGGTTCTCGGAACAGTAACGTAAAGATGACAAACAGCAGGATTAAGCTACCGGACACGAGGAAAACCTCGGGATGGAAATCAAACCCTTTGCCGGTGATATTGCGATCGCCCGGACGGCGACGAAGGTGGCGAGTCGGTGCATGGTCTGGCATCACAAACGGATGCTCTTCATGACCTCCATGCCCGTTATTTGGAGTCGTCATAACAGTATTCAGTTCTCAACACATTAACCAACAGCAAATAAAACACCAGCACCGCTACAGGCTGGCCTCAAGGGGGAAGTGGCAGGCTGCCAGTAATGGCCAAAACCCCAGCAAAACCTGAGTAACGGCGCGACTCCTAACTGCCAGCCGTTGTACGTGACCACCATTCCTTAGTCGATGCTGGCTTGTCAAGCCAGCGGTACATGCCGTTACAGGGCTGTAACAACGGCAATCAGAAAAGCTGTCATCCGAAATGTGTAAAGTTCAACACATCAACCCTGGAAAACAGCCAGGCAAATTCAGATTAGGCATAACAAACTCTATCCGAAACAAAACTAGAGCGATAAAACCAACAAAACTGTCGTTGCCGATACAGCTGTCACTACAAGTCTTGAATTTTCGATTTAAGGTGCCAGCAACAATTCAGAACGTCCTTGAAATCAACTTTCAGAAGGGACTCTTGATGGTTTTAAAATTCAGTCTCTCTGTCAGAAACTCCTGAAAATTAAAGTCAAAACTGTAAGGCAGAAAACATTATCCAGTTTTTCAGAGCGTTATCTTCCCTTTCTAAGTCTTGTAATAACAAGCTTTAGCAGCTTGTTATTACAAGCGTAATGACTCGTTTTATATTTGGCTCGGCATCGGGATGCCTGGGCTGTTTTTGTAGATCGTCTTTACAGAGTTTGGATTCAGGTACAGCCACTGAGGCGAAATATGACGCAGGAAAATATCGCAGTTTATCCCCCCGACTTGACTCTGGTTGAGTGTCCTGAGCCGACTCAGGAGCCGACTGTTGATGCCGAAGCGGGAGTGATCCATCTCGACGACTATCGGCAGCCGGGTTTGCCTGCTGAAGCCTATACGAGCGATCGCTATTTGCAACGCGAGCGAGAAACCATTTTTAGTCAGTATTGGATCTGTGTGGGGCTAGCCTCGGATGTGCCTAATCCTGGGGATGTGCTGCCGGCAGAGGTCGCGGGAATACCGCTGGTACTGGTGCGTGATCGCGCGGGCACTCTCCGCGCCTTCCACAACATTTGCAGTCATCGCGGTTTGCAGTTGGTGAGCGCACCCTGCAACGTTCAGGGCAATCTGCGCTGTCCTTATCACTCCTGGGCCTACAAGCTGGATGGCAAACTCAAGAGCACGCCTCATTTCGGGGGGTACTACAAAGATTCCTACGAGGGGTTTGACCGCGATAGCAAAGGGCTGAAGCCGATTCGCTGTGAGCAGTGGCTCGACCTCATTTTTGTGAATCTGTCGGGCGATGCGCCACCGTTAGCAGACTATTTGCAGCCAGTGATGGAGCGCTGGACGGACTACGATTTGACGCTGCTGCGCCACGAGCCCCGTGAGGTGGGTCTCACTTGTAAGGCGAATTGGAAGTTGGCGATCGAAAATTTCTCCGAAAGCTATCACCTGACCTGGGTGCATCCAGCGCTGAATAACTGTTCCCGTATGGAAGATCATTTCGGGTTTGAGGTGGGCGATGTGCATGTAGGGCAGGGCAGCTTGCTGTACAAGAGTGGGGTTTTGGAAGGGCGATCGCTCCCCACCTTCCCCAACCTGGAAGCGCAACACAAGGAAACCGTTGCCGAATACATCACGGTATTCCCGAACCTAATGCTGGGGGTTCATCCCGACTACTTCCTGGTGTTCATTGCCAATCCCCTCAGTCCTGGTGAAACGCAGGAACGCATGGCCTTTTACTTCATTGGAGATGAGGCGATGACGCCGGAAAATGAAGCCCTGCGCCACCTTCCCATCGATCTTTGGCAAGACACCAACGACGAAGACATTGAGATGATCGAACGGCTGCAACTGGGGCGCAAATCTCCTCAGTTCGATGGCGGCTGCTTTTCTCCAGAGCTGGAGCAAACCGTTTATCGATACCAACAAATGGTGGCGAAAGCCGTCGGTGAATAAATTCCCGAAGCCCGCCGGATTAGACCGATCCATCCTGCAGGGGCGCACG
>CAZFWL010000055.1:7806-10331 GCA_964522775.1 uncultured Halomicronema sp. | reverse complement strand
ACACAGAGTACAAGCTTTCTATCCATGCATCCTATTAAGAGCTACATAAGTGCTCGAAACTAGGAAATGCAGGTTTCTAATTATGATAGGGAGAGATCTAAAATTTTACAATCTGATACTTAAACTCTCAGAGCATGACTGCATCCATTCAAACCAATACTGATCGCGTTTTGAAATATTCCGTTCTGGGAGCCCGCCGCTTCAGTAACTATTGGTGGGCAACGATTGTGAGCCTTGGGGCCACCGGTTTTTTCTTGGCCAGCCTGTCGAGTTACCTGCAAACTAACCTGTTGCCCTTTGCTGATCCAACTTCATTGATTTTTATTCCTCAAGGCGTGGCCATGGGGTTTTACGGCGTTGCTGGCATCACACTCGCGAGCTACCTCTGGGTCATCATCGCCTTGGATGTGGGGGGCGGTTACAACGAATTCAATAAAGAAACTGGACAGGTACGAATCTTTCGTTCGGGCTTCTTGGGCAAAAACCGGAAGATTGAAATTGAGTATCCCCTCGACAACGTGCAGGCGATTCGGGTGGACATTCGTGAAGGCTTAAATCCGAAGCGGGCGCTCTACCTGAGAATCAAGGGCCGCCCTGATATTCCGCTGACGCGGGTTGGTCAGCCTTTACCCTTATCTGATTTAGAAAACCAGGGGGCGGAACTCGCTCGGTTTTTGCAGGTGCCGCTAGAAGGGCTCTAAACGAAGGCCTGCTGGTGTTCTTGGCGTAATGATAGAAACTTGGAAAGGCGCTAATTATGATGTTGCAACTGCGTAAATGGAGTTGGCTGCTCTGTTTGATCTTGGTCGTGGGTATGACCGCTTGCACCGCTAGTGAAGACATGGGTGTGACGTCTGAGTCGATGGACGAAGCGGCGGCCATGGATACCCAACCAGAGGCTGAGGAGCCGGCATCAACTGAAGTAGCCCCGTTACCTACGGGTCTCCCAGTATTGAACGGTGCTGCAACAGTCGAGATGCAAATCAATGGGGGCACCGTTGTGATTGAAGTCGACGGCGATCGCGCCCCGATCACGGCAGGCAATTTTGTGGATTTAGTACAGCGCGGCGTTTATGACGGCGTTTCATTTCACCGTGTGGTCAAATCACCTGAGCCCTTTGTCGTTCAAGGGGGCGATCCTCAAAGTAAAGATCCTTCAGTCTCGCCTCAAATGTTGGGAACGGGTAGCTTTGTTGATCCGGATACTAATGAGCCGCGATACATTCCCCTAGAAATTCAGCCCAGCAGTGCCGAGACGACGATTTACAGTCGCACCTTCGACGAAGCTCGGGTTAGTGAGCCTCCGGCGTTGACCCATACACGGGGAGCTGTGGCGATGGCGCGATCGCAGCTGCCAGATTCCGCTTCGGCGCAGTTTTATTTTGCCTTAGCGGATTTGCCCTTTTTGGATGGCAGCTACGCCGTGTTTGGCTACGTCACCGAAGGGATGGATATTGTCGATAGCGTCGAGCAAGGCGACATTGTTGAGTCGGCAACAGTGGTCGATGGGATTGAAAATCTCCAACAGCCGGAATAGAAAACTTCAATGACGGTGGTCGTTACTGGCATCGGTTTGGTGTCGGCTTTAGGTGACAACGCTGAACAAGCTTGGCGACGTTTGCTGGATGGCCACAGTGCGATCGCGCTGCGTCAACCCTTTCCAGCAATGAGCCCGAGGCCGCTTGCGATGCTGGGTAAACATCCCGCTGATTTAGGCAATTTGTTGATCACAGCAGCTCAGGCTGCAGTTCAAGATGCCGGTTTGCCGAAGTGCTTGCCTGACTGTGGCGTTGTCGTTGGTAGCAGTCGAGGGCAGCAAGCTCAATGGGAAAGATTTCTGACGACTGGCATCATTGATGATTGGGAAAATAGCCTGCCCCACATGGGGGCGATCTCCATCGCACGGCAATTAGGAACCCAAGGCCCAGTGCTATCACCTATGGCCGCCTGTGCCACTGGCGTGTGGGCGATCGCTCAGGCTGCAGACTTAATTCGTACTGGCCAATGCGATCGTGTGCTTGTGGGTGCGGGTGAAGCAGCCATTACGCCACTGACCCTGACCGGATTTGAGCAAATGCGGGCGATAGCAACGACCGGCTGTTACCCCTTTGATCAGCGACGCGAAGGTTTGGTTTTGGGGGAAGGGGCGGCGCTCCTGATGCTGGAATCTGAGGATACGGCTCGCGATCGCGATGCTCGGATTTATGCTCGCCTACTCGGTTCCGGCCTAACTGCCGACGCGAATCACGTTAGTGCGCCAGATGCCACTAGTCACCAGGGCGGCTTGGCTGCCATCCGGACCGCTTTGGAACGCAGCCAGCTCACCCCCAGCGAGGTTGATCTTATTCATGCCCATGGCACGAGCACGCGGCTCAATGACGCCTATGAGTACGAGTTGATCAAGACTATCTTTCCCCGGTCGGTATGGGTGACAGGAACCAAAGGTGCAACAGGACATACTTTAGGCGCGTCAGGCGCGATCGGTGCAGTGATGTGTGTGCTGGCACTACGGCACCAGACAGTAC
>CAZFWL010000055.1:0-7796 GCA_964522775.1 uncultured Halomicronema sp. | reverse complement strand
GTGTGGGTCTGCAAACCCCCGCGTTTGACCTGCGCTTGCCTCAAACAACAGTGCAGACACCGCTAACCACCGCTCTCTGTTTTAGCTTTGGCTTTGGCGGGCAAAACGCGGTGATTGCGCTGAGTAAAGTTTGAGAGTTCGGCCTAATCTCATTCAGGAGAATCACTGCTGTTCTATAGCTTTTCCTAAGCGATCGCCGCTAAATCAGTGGAAGCTTTTCGCTATAGTGATGCTTGCGCTGATCTGCATGTTTTCAAAGGTATTGCCGTGGCTGTTGCCGTCGAATCGCTGCTTAACACCGGGGTTAATAAACCCGCCCGCTATTTAGGTAACGAACTCGGAGCGGTGCATAAGCCCTGGAGCGAAGCGGATGTCCGTTGGGTGCTCACCTATCCCGAAGTGTATGAAGTCGGCGCGTCAAATCTGGGCCACATTATTCTCTACAGCATTTTGAATGCCCAGCCTCGGCAGTTATGCGATCGCGCTTATCTTCCCGCTGCTGACCTGGCCACCAAGCTGGCCGCAGCCGAGATGCCTCTGTTTGCGGTGGAATCGCGGCGATCGCTGCCAGATTTTGACATTTTGGGCTTTAGCCTCGCCTACGAACTAGGCGCAACCAACATTTTGGAAATGCTGACCCTGGCCCACGTTCCCCTAACGGCTAAAGAACGTGATGCTGAAGGCCCTTGGAACGTGGAAACCGGCAGTTGGCCACTTATTTTTGCGGGTGGGCAAACGGCTACGTCCAATCCTGAACCGTACGCCGACTTTCGCCATTTTGTGGCGATGGGCGATGGTGAAGAACTGCTGCCTGAAATTGGACTGGTGATCGAAGAGGGCAAAGCGGCAGGGCTGACGCGCGAGGAACTGCTGCTTGATCTGGCTCAAGTTCCTGGGGTCTACGTACCTCGGTTCTATGACATGGCAGCAGACGGCTCCGTACATCCCAATCGTCTCGATGTGCCTGCTCGGGTACTACGCCGAGTCGCCACACCGATGCCTCACTACGCCATTGGACTAGTGCCCTATGTCGAAACGGTGCATGATCGCCTCACCGTCGAAATTCGGCGCGGTTGTACGCGTGGCTGTCGCTTTTGCCAGCCCGGCATGCTGACCCGTCCCGCCCGCGATGTGGATACGACAGAGGTGGTGGACGCTATCGAAAAAGGGATGCGAGCCACGGGTTACAACGAGTTCTCGCTGCTCTCTCTAAGCTGCTCCGATTATCTGGCGCTACCAGCAGTGGGCCTCGAAGTTAAAAATCGCTTGAAAGACGACAATATTTCCCTCTCACTGCCTAGTCAGCGGGTTGATCGCTTTGACAAAAATATCGCCAACATTCTCGGGGGAACGCGCCAAACCGGCCTAACTTTTGCGCCGGAAGCGGGCACCCAGCGAATGCGCGACATTATCAACAAGGGGTTAACCAACGAAGAACTGCTGCGCGGCGTCAAAACCGCCTACGAGCAGGGTTGGGAACGGGTCAAGCTCTATTTCATGATTGGCTTGCCAGGGGAAACCGATGCTGACGTCCTAGGCATCGCTGAAACTGTGCGCTGGCTGCAGCAGGAATGTCGTCAAAAGGGCCGTAAACCCTTGAAGGTGAATCTCACGATTTCCAACTTTACGCCGAAGCCTCACACACCGTTTCAATGGCACAGCGTTTCGACGAGCGAGTTTTTGCGCAAGCAGGAATTGCTAGGGGCAGAGTTCCAGAAAATGCGCGGCATCAAGTCGAACTTTACTGACGTCCGTATTTCAGCGATGGAGGATTTCGTTGGGCGAGGCGATCGCCGTCTTGCCGCCGTGGTGCGCCGTGCTTGGGAACTGGGTGCGGGCATGGATTCTTGGTGGGAGAGTCTGGATCGGGCGTTTGGCGCGTGGACGCAGGCGATCGACGAAGCGGGCTTGTCCTGGAAATATCGCCAGGTCGAAGCGGGTGAATGGAACCTGATGGATACCCACGCTACCGATCAGGTCAGCAATCTCGACAGTCCCCTGCCGTGGGATCACCTCGACACGGGCATCGATAAACAGTGGCTAAAAGATGACTTGCAGCGCGCCTTAGAGGCGGCCACGGTGCCCGATTGTTCTTTTGAAGGATGCTCTCACTGCGGTATCTGCGGTCCCGACTTTGGCCACAACGTTGTGGTGCCGCCGCCCCCAATTCTCGACTTTACGGGGCACTTTCAACCCAATCAAACTCGAGCACAGCGGGTTCGGGTCTGGCTGGGCAAACTTGGCGAATTATCTTTGCTGGGTCACCTCGATCTGGTGCGGTTATTTGATCGCGCTGTGCGTCGGGCGGCATTGCCCATTGCGTTTACGGGGGGCTATCATCCAGGCCCCCGGATTTCTCCAGCCAATGCTTTGCCTCTGGGAGCGACTAGTACAGGAGAAATCGTTGATTTTGAACTGACTCAACCACTCGAATTGGCTGAGTTTCGCGAACGGTTGGCAGCTCAGTTGCCCCCAGACATGCCGATTTACGAGGTGGCTGACGTTGTACTCAAGGATCCCTCGGCAACTAAATCCCTTGACCAAGCCGAGTACGTTCTAGCGCTAGCGGTAGAGGCAGAGTCACAGGAGACTCCTGACTGGCAGAGTTGGCTAGCAGACATTCTGCACAGTGAGTCTATTACCTGGGAGCATACGACCAAATCAGGCAAAAGGAAGCAGGTCAATTTACGCGATCGCCTCTTTGACTTGGCCCTGGCAACGGCTGTCGAAGCAGAGCTGATGCCTGACCGCATCCAGGGGAACAAAACTGCCACCCAAGTTATCATTCGATATAGAGGGAGCTGTCGTAATGATGGCACTTTGCTACGTCCCGAACATGTCGCTTATATGCTTGAACAGGCAGCCAAGACGCCGATTCAGCTCCTGCATGCCCATCGTCTGCGGTTGATTTTGCAGGGCACTCCGGTAACGGTGTAGGGCTTATCAAGTTTGTCCGCGGGGCATTTAGGTGTCGAGGCTAAGCTCCTAGTCAGTATCAGGCAGCGATCGCTGCTTTCCCAGATCATGCTACCTTTTGCGCCAGCTGCGCTCCGAGCATTATTTCCGTGGGCCATTAGGGGTGGGTTGCTAGGGTGCCCAGCCCTCATCGTGAGCCTTGGCCATCCAGCTATGGCGCAGGTACCAGCAACATCGACGACAGCGCTGCCTCCGGAAGAGGCCATGTTTCAGTTGCTGATCGACATTCCTTCTAATTACGGCACTGATCCCAATTTCTTCGAGGAAGTTGGGGAAGACTGGCCCGTGGTGTCCGAAGACTCAGTATCGCTTTTCCGTCCAACTTTACCGAGTGTTTGGTGGAACCGTGATCAGTTACCGACCCTGTGGCGAGTTTCTAACGACACGACAATTAGAGTTGAGGGCTACCGTCTAATTCGTGGATGGACAGCGTTTTATAGCCAAACTGCGGCTGCACCCATTATTGATGTGCAGGTCGATCCGCAATACTGGAATCGCTTCAACGATTTTCAGCAGTTTGCCGTGCTGCGACAGCTGGGGACTGCTGGGATGACCTACGGACACCACGTCAGAATCTACAACTCTATAGACCTGGTTGGGATCCATGCCTGTGACTTTACAGATGTGCCAGCCGTCACAAATACACCGGACTTAGAGGTGCCCTTGTACCAACTGCGAGACGTTAATTGCTCGGCCGACGTGAATTCGTTTTTTAATTACGAGATTCCTAACTTCGGCGATGATTTATTCGCGCCCCCGTAATTGTTGCCATAACTGGTTATAGTCCGCGATCGCGGTTTCTGCTAGCGGCTCTACAAATTCACTTTGTTGCAGTTGCTGAGGAGTAGGTAAGACGGTATTGGCAGCCAACTCAAAACTAAATTCAGGCGGCTGGTCACTCAACAACAACGGTGACAAGCCCTGAGCCAATAAGCTGAGGGGCGTCACAATCTCTGGTTGCCACCAATAACTGAGCCAAGCTTGCTCAAAATCTGACAGCGTTGTGGCGTCAGATGCTGTTGCCTGCAAATTAGGTTTGGTCCAGATGTCCGCAGACAACAGTGTGCCAGGGTCAGGAGCAACAGCCTGCAAATAGCGATAACGCGACAACAAGGGCTGAATATCATTCGACCAGCCTACGGCTAAGGCAACGTCACCAATAACTAGCGACTGTAAATAGGTCGTGTTGTCATAGGCTTTGACCTGCGATCGCCAAGTATCTAGTGCGGCCACAAAGTCGGCATGGCTAGTTGGCTCAGGATCATTCACTGAATAATTCAAGGCCTTGAGCATGAGACCCAGCGCCAGTCGAGGATGGTCAGGCAAGATGATGCGTTCTTCGAGTTCTGGCCGTAGGAGATCAGACCAAGCTGTGGGCTCCCAACCTAGCGACTTAAAAAAGCGGCGATCGTACACCAGCATGAGGTGCCCCCACCGATAGGGCGTTCCCCAAGCGACACCGGACTCTGACAACAATCCTTGCGAGTTACGCTGCAGTAAGCGCGGCCAAATATCGGATAAGGTCTCCCATCCCGCCAGAGAATCCGCATTATCAAGCGGACTGATCAGCCCTTGCTGAATTGCGGGCAGCAGCCAATAGTCGCTAAGTAGCGCCCAATCGGCGACCCGAGGCTGATTTCCTCCAGTTGGTGCTTGAGCTGAAGCTTGCCATAACTGTAGCTGCTGAAACAAGCTAACCAAGCTCTCTTGCGCTTTGATCCGGAGAGTCATCTCTCCTAAGAGACTATTCTGTGCATCTCTGAGCATTTGGGGCGACAACACCCCTTGAATCGCAGCCAGTAGCAAAGTGTTGTCTGAGTTTCCTTGGCAAGCGGTCATGGGTGCCGCCAGGATGGCCATGAGCCCAATCAGCAAACTTCGTCGATCCATACAGTCCCAACCGTCATTCCAGAGAACGCAAGCTTTCAATCACTGGCGCTCGGCCAAAGCTCTACAAGCCTATCAAAACGATCGCCATCAAGGATGGTATTGCTGCGGTATTCGGCGTGGATATCAACTATGCAACATCGGAAGCGGCAAATACACAAATAAACCGACAACACTCATGACTTAACAGGAGGAGATCCACTAGCCCTCTCTTTTGCACGTCGATCTCAATTCAGGAGAGCAAGCAAATTGATTAAATATCCTGATTTGGGCGGCATGAATTCTAGTCTCTCAATTAGCTAGCACCTATATCCATCAAAAGTCTCTCAATCGCTTTGCAGGCGACAAAAGTGACTCAAGGGAAAAAATGATATTTCCACTTTGGAAATGTCATTCGATCTCTATTACTTAAACGAAAAATTAAGCCATCATATCCCTACAGTAAGACTGGCGGATCATTTTGAGTTGACAATAAAAATCGACGGTCTTTGAAACCACACCAGCAACACAAGCGGCAACCATCATATGCAATCTTAGACATCAGTCATTTTGTCCCTTTTCAGAACATCGACCGTCTGAACTGTGGCCCAATACTCTAAAAAGCTTTGAGCTCTTATTTGTCTATGCTTTTTGGAAAACAATCAATTTCAGACAAATAAAATAACCGAAGAACCGAAACGAAGCCTGAATCCATCCAAAGCAGGACAGTTTTGTAGTAAATCAGAATAGTTGACTCATAATAAAGCCCGAAATCTAGAGCTATCAATGCCTGCAGATCATCTCGAACACTCAAAAACGAGCCTATATCCCCATAGAAAAACTCCTGGAGAAAACTCATCTAGGATTGAGTTCCCTCATCCAGAAGCCACGACCACTCTTATCTAAAGAATGGGCCTATAAAAGTATCGTGGAATCATAGCCAATCAGCCAGAGATCACAATGCTAAAGAGTTGAATCTTAAGCTTGTATGAAATATCAACAAACTTTAAATCCCTCTATAAAATTAGGGCATTAAAAAATACTAGCTATAGGATGTAGATAATTCTATTCAGAGCGTTAGCGTCATATGCAACCTATCGAGTCCCAGGTCACTTTGCTGACCCAGAAAGTTGACGCACTTCATCAGCTAATCGATCAAGTCAATTATCGAGTTACTGAGATCTTGTCGTCCTCTCAGTCTCATTCGGAACCGGGTGTATTACTGGATGATGGTTCTGCCGCTTCAATGTCGCCTGTTGGTCATATCCATCGAGGCGAAGCATTACTGATGCACAAAGATGTACTCATGGATTCCGTTTACCTGGAATCTGATCGCACTAGTGAAGAAAGCACGCTGTCGCCAGAAATTCAAATTCAGCGGCTAACTGCACAATTGACAGCAGCTTATAATCGCATCGCCACTTTAGAAGAGCAACTGCTTGCTAGTCGGGCACACCATTAACTCAAAGTGTCTCCGGCGATTAAGTTCGACATTGTTCAGTAACATTTCACTGCTGAGCAAGTTTATTCACGAAGTCGGCTACTCCAATGTGACTCAGTCAGTCTGAGCGATCGCTGATTTCAGGGCAGGCCGCAGTTTTGCCCGACACATGCACCCGCGGCCCAGTTAATAGCGCTGCAATGGTCAACAATTCACGGGTGTTTTCCACGCTCCGTATCACTGAGGCTAAACACTTGGCTTGCGAGCGAGCCAATATTTGCTGACAAAGTGAATCTCAGTATCAATCTCTGCGAAACCGGCTTGAGTCAGGCGATCGCTCAAATTATCGTGAGTGTAATCCCGATAAAAGGGTTCGTGAAATATCTCAGGAAAGTTGAGCATCATCGGCTCTAACTCAGGCGTATCAACCATTTGAATAGAGTCGCAGATGATGAACGTGCCCCCTGGTCGGGTAACGCGATAAGCCTCGTTAATTACCTGCTGCCGCACAGGTCCCGGTAGCTCGTGGAATAAAAAGACACAAACTAGCGCATCAAAAAAGTCGTCACGGTAAGGCATCTCTTCAGCCTGTCCCTGAACCAGTTGCGGTAACGTTCCAGGAGTTTCAGACAGAAGCTGGTTGGCTTTGCGCAAATATGCCGGGGACAAATCAATCCCAAAGAGTGACACGTCATGCAAGACCCCGCGCACCATCTTTAAGGTGCGGGCAGTACCACAGGCGACATCTAACACCCTGGATGGGGATTCTAGCTGCTGAGGAAACTGTGAGCCCGCGCCATACAACGCAGCTTTAAGCGGCTTCAGAATCCGTCGCCGCATCGGATCCGCGGTACCACCAAAGAGCAGTTCAACTTGCGTGTCGTACAAATTAGCCGACAGGTCGCTCAAATAACCGTTGGTCTGATTATGAAAGTTACGACGGTAATAACTGGGATAACGAGATGGTTTAAGCTCTTCATCAAAAGCAGAGACCTCACCTTCTTCAACGCGATCCCAAATGGCGGGAAGGTCTAGCCAGATTGCTGGATAGTATTCAAAAAAATCTTGCCAGGGATTATCAAATAGCAAGGATTTAGGGTAAATGCCCGCTTCTGCATCTTGCCAATCGGTGTCGAGCAAAATTTGGCGACGACGGGACACTTCTTCTAAGAACTCGGGGGTGATTGATTGCAGCTCGAACTTGATATTGGGGCGTAACCATGCACGCAACTGAGTCGAGAGCGCTTTATGACCGAGGCCAAAGTAATTTTTGCCATCTTGAAAGGCTTGATAGGCCAGTTTGGTTAAGGTGTCAGGCATTAGAGATAACGCAAAATTGAAGTCAGGAAGAAAAGCAATATTATGAATTGTAACGAATACGCCTTGTCGTAATCGCTCCAGATCGATTTTTTGCGTTGACAAAGAAAAAGCCGCCCGCAGGCGGCTTTTTTAACCACAGATTCACAGAGGGAGTTGAACACTCTGTTGAGACCAGAACGATAGACTTAGCAAT
>CAZFWL010000054.1:0-10370 GCA_964522775.1 uncultured Halomicronema sp. | reverse complement strand
CGTCTCTCTATACAACGAAACCTTAGACAGTGACGGCAAGCCGACGCCGATTTATCCTACTCCGGTGGTGGGCATGGTGGGGCTGCTAGATGATATCGGTCGGGCCACAGGCCAAGGCTGGCGACAGACTGGCGACCAGATTTATCTGCTGGGAGTCAAGCTGGATGCAGATGCCGCCGACTCTGTCACCCTCGGCGGTTCAGAATATCTCGCTGTGGTTCACGAGACGATCGCCGGACGACCGCCCAAGGTGGATGTGGCCTTAGAACAGTCGGTACAAGCTGCCTGTCGCCACGGTATCCATCAAGGGTGGGTGCAGTCAGCTCACGACTGTGCCGAGGGTGGCTTTGCAGTAGCGCTAGCGGAGTCGTGCATCAGCGGTCAACTAGGAGCTAGTATCCAACTCCCTGCGGTATCTACCGACGTGCGGTGGGATCGGTTCCTGTTTAGCGAGGGCGGCGCGCGAATTCTCGTCTCCGTCGCGCCAGCCGCGATCGCAGACTGGGAAGCGTATCTAAATACTCACCTGGCGCAGCATTGGCAATCATTAGGCACCGTTGGTCAAATTGCTGAACCGTTGCAAGTGACGGCAGCTGATGGTCAGCCGGTAATTGCCGCCGCGATCGCAGATTTGACTGCAGTGTGGAGTCGTGCGATCACCCACCGTTTAGAAGATGCCTAAAAAAAACGTTGCTTTGCAGTTGGAGCAGCTCGCTCCACTCTCGCTACAGGGGAGTTCGTCCCTCTGCCCGACCATACAGGAGGTAATGTTCAAAGCCGCTGGCGAAAGCTCCGCCCGCCACTGCGGCGGCGACATCACCATAGCGCTCAAGATAGGCGCTCTGGTCAAAGAATTTAGACGGATCACGTCCTTCGCTTTGACCCACCGAGATGAAATGATATAGCCCTAAAGCGACTTCTCCTGTCTGCACTGCTGCGGCCACATCGGGATTGTTGCGCAGATAGAACGATTCCTCAAACAGCAGACCATTGACACGACCTTCTTCGGCTCCATACTCAATGTAATGCTCAAAAGCGCTATCAAAAGCGCCCACTGCCACTGCTTCCTGTACATCCGGGTTATTGAGTAAATAGTCGCTGGAGTCAAAGAAGGCGCTGGGGTTGCGGTTTTCTTTATGACCGATATTAAGGAAATGAGCTAAACCGCTGCTCACGGTGCCTTGACTCACTGCCGCCGCTACATCGGCGTTTTGGACCAGATAGTATTGCTCGTCAAACCAGTTAGCAGGCGATCTCCCTTCATTTATGCCAAATTGCACAAAGTGCTCGAAGCCGTAGCGCAAGCCGCCCTGCTTTACCACTGCGGCCACATCGGGATTGTCGCTAAGGTAGTCCGTTTCATCAAACAGTGCGGCTATTCGCAAGCCACCAATTTCAACATTGAAATCAATCGCGCTTTGGTAGCTCTGACCTTGGCGAATGGTGGTGTACGAAACCCACTGCTCAAAACTGAAGAATGCATTGCTTGCTCCAGTGACTGCATCGCCAGGAGAAGCCTCGTCTGGTTCAGCACCTCCATTGGCCGTATCGCCAGGGGATACTTCATCTGTATCCAGTGTATTGACAGTCAGAGCGTCAAGGTTAGGGCCACTCATCCCGATCGCTGTCAATCTCACAGCATGAGTGCCCGCAGTGAGCTGTACTTCCTCGGTCAAGTCATTCCAGTTCGCCCAATTTCCGGTAGAACTGAAGTCAAGTGTGGTGATGACTGCACCATCAATCGTCAAGCTCAATGGGCGATTTGCATTAGCCCCAAGGGCATAGCGAAAGCTCAATTCGTACAGACCATTGGCGTCAACTTCGACGATAAATTCCGTGTAGTCGCCGGTGGGATTTACATAATCCGCAAAACCGCTGCCCGAAAAGCCCTGGTGGTTCGTTGCGACTCTTGGGCCTAATAAGGTCGCTAACTCCGCTTCATAGATAACAGACATGATTCACAGGTACTCCGTAAGATTAGTGAATACGCTCGTTCTGCCAAGCGCATTCACTTAAGTGCAAGCAGTATTGCTCACATAATGTTGTTGTTTTCCTTATGCGTCTTTAGCCCAAACGAATATTGGACCAGGCGGCCTGCCTGCTTGATTAAGAGGTCTTTTCAGGCACCTGAGACGCTTAGCTACTGGATCGTAGTTGGTGCTGATACGGCACGCCAACGCTGAATTTCCTCACGCACTATGCACCTATCAGCAACTGAGAAAGTCTTTTTACCGCAGGCTGTTAGTGTGATGCATTGTGCTCGATTAATAGAGTTCAGAAATTCAGTTCCAATGACGTTGACAAGCCGACATTAGGCACCAACCAACAGCCAGTCAGTCGTATCTGGTAGAAAATGCGCTAGCTACTATGTAGGTAGTGGCATTTGGCGAATATAGATATTGTCTTCGGGAGACAAATTCGCAATCTCACCCTTCTTTAGCAAGGCTTTCCAAAAAAGTAATGTTTCTCTAAAGCCTCATATCTCATTATTGACAGGTTGTACGCAAGGTTACTGATATGGGCATACTAAATTGTTCGAAACTTCGCGATATTATCAGTAAGTTTTTCAAAACTTTGTTTTAATACCGCGTTTTGATGCCGCATTGATCTCGCTGGAAACATGAACTCCCCCCTTGGTTCAGGTGAGATTGTGTCGCTTAAGAATGCAATACTCAGACATTTAGGCTTTCATTCAGCTTGGTTCCACATCAAATCAAAGTGAGCCGAAACCAGAGGCGGGTTCAAATTCTTCCCAAACAGTCCTGCGCTATGACGATCTCAGTTATCTGCTGGGGGTAAAGCTGGGCGAAATCGCCGATGCCCCTGCCCACGTCACCTTCGATAGTTCTGAATATCTGGCGGTGGTGCATAAGACGGTCGCTGGGTTGAATGTAGCGCTGGAACAGTCGGTACAGGCCGCTTGTCGTTACGGCATTCACCAAGGGTGGGTGCAGTCGGCCCACGATTATGCTGAAGGAGGTTTGACGTCGGCAATGGCCGAATCCTGCATTAGCGGCCCACGGGGAGCACGAATCAAATTACCGCCAACGGTCGCATCCCTGCGGTGGGATCTCCTCTGATTTGCCGAAGAGGGGCGCGGATTATTGTCTCGGTGGCGTCGCCTGCAGTGGCCGATTGGGAAGCTTACTTACAGGCTAATCTAGCTGGGCATTGGCAAGTCCCCAGGCATGGTTGATGAGACGCATGCCGCCTTACAGATCTTGGCTGATGATGGTCAGAAAATTGTGGATGCGACGATCGCTGATTTGGCCACAGTATAGGAACAGGCACTGGTTCGCCGCTTAGCAGAAAATATCCAGGGATAACCGCGATTGGCTAATGCCACGCCAACTATCGCAACTTCAACATCTTTTTCTTGACCTATACGATGAGCCGACCCTCGGCCCGACCATGCATTACATAATGCTCGAAGCCACTCGCCAGGACCCCACCGGCTACCGCTGCAGCCACATCGCCATAGCGGTCTAAATACTCGCTCTGGTCAAACGCTGCTGATGGGTCGCGCCCTTCATGCTGGCCAAAAGAGAGGAAGTGATAAAGGCCTAGGGCAAAGTCACCTTTTTGCACCGCCGCTGCCACATCCGAGTTTTGCGCCAGATAAAACGACTCATCAAAGAGCAGCCCCGATTGACGCCCTTCTTCTGCCCCTGATTCGAGGTAGTGTTCAAAGGCACTATCAATCAAGCCCGCGTCAACAGCCGCTTGAACATCCGGATTTTTGAGCAAATAGTCGCTGACATCAAAGAACTCACTGGGGTCGCGGTTTTCGCGATGACCAAACAATAAGAAATGCTCGATCGCCGTCGTCTGTCCACTCTGCACCGCTGCGGCGACATCGGCATTTTGGGACAGGTAATAGTCGGCATCAAACCAGTCCGAGGGAGCACGTCCCTCCTGGATGCCAAACTGAACGAAGTGCTCAAAGCCGTAGTTGAACTGTCCCTGCTGAACGGCTAACGTCACGTCTGGGTTGTCACTCAGATAGTCGGTTTCATCAAATAGGGGCGCAAGGCGTAAGCCGCCAACTTCCACATTGAAGTCGACTAGGGCGCTTTGATAGATCTGACCAAAGCGAATCGTGGTGTACGACACCCACTGCTCGAAATTGAAAATGAGGTCGGCTGATGTTGCCTTATTCGAGAGGGTATAAGTCTCGTCAGTCGCTGGTTCCCCAATCGGTAGCACATTGCCTGTCAGGTCTTGAATATCTGACCCAGTGGCGAGGTCGAGGCCCACGATGCCGTTAAGACTGGCTAAGTCTCCCCCAGCGAGGGTGATGTCATAGGTTGAGGCCGTGACTTTGTTGACGCTGAGGCTAGCAGTAGTGCCCGTAGCCACAAAGTCAGCCGCATCCACGTTTTGCACTGCTTCATCAAAGGTGGCGAGGAAGGTGAGCGTGTCAGCGTCGGTGATCTCTACACCAGGGGGGGTGCGGGTAAAACTCGTAAGGGTCGGCGCAGTTTTGTCTGCCGCAATGGTGCCGAAAACATCGTTGTTGTTTTGGTCAATGCCATCGCCATTCGTGCCCGTATTGCCATTGGCATTAGCGGCGGTGTTACCGGAGAAGGTGACCGTACCTGCTGTGGTAACCGTTGGAGTACTACTTGGCTCACCTTGATCATTAGAGTTGGCGTCAAGGGCTGCCTGGGTGATGGCAAAAATGGCCCCTCCAAGCCCATCACCGTTGCCTGCTCCCCTGCCGCCAATACCCCCGGTGGTGCTGTTATTAACGAAGCTACCGTTGATAATGCTGAGGGAGCCGCTGCGCACAAAGATCGCTCCTCCCATGCCAGCACCGCCGCCACCGCTGCTGCTGACAGGGGTACTTTTGCCACCGCCGCCAAAACCGCCATCGCCGCCACCAAAGCCGCCGCTGCCGCTGTTTCCGTTGGTGCCACTATTGCCACCGCGACGACCAGTACCACCACCGCGATCGCCACCAAAGCCGCCACCGCCACCGCCGCCGCCAAAACCGCCAAAACCACCATTACCCCCTCTGCCGCCGTTGCCTCTCCGCTCGGTGCTGTTACCGCCGTCGCCGCCATTGCCGCCAAAACCGCCGCCGCCGCCGAAACCACCATTGCCACCATTGCCACCAAAACCCCCATCACCGGCATTACCGCCAATGCTGCGGGCTTTGCTGCCACTGCCACCACTGCCGCCGTTGCCACCACTGCCGCCGAAACCGCCATCGCTGCCGCCGCCGCCAAAACCACCGAAACCGCCAGCACCGGCATTACCGCCGCGACGGCCATCGCCGCCAAAACCGCCGAAGCGTCCGCCGTTGCCGCCGTTGCCGCCATCACCCCCGCTGCCGCCATCACCCCCGCTGCCGCCATCGCTACCAAAGTTGCCGTTGCCGCCATCACCCCCTTCGTCCCCAGTGGTACCGTTAGTGCCGCTGCCAGTATTGACGCCGTTGGTGCCGTTGGTGCCGTTAGTACCCTTGGTGCCGTCAGTGCCGTCGGTGATCAAACTAGGTTCAATAAATCGAGTACCGCCGCCACTACCACTGTTGCTACCATTACCCCCGATCGCCTGATTGCCAATAAAACTGCTGCTAGTAACGGTAACGTCACCGTCATAGATAAAGAGTGCTCCTCCCATCCCGGCACCGCCGCCGCCGCCCGCTTCACCCTCGGCTCGCCCACCGGCGAAGGTCAAATTATCGAAGGTTACTGTGCCGCTGCGCACGAAGAACAAACGCACATCGCCGTCATCATTACCATTGCTATCAACATCGCCGCTGATAGTAAAGCCACCGCCGTTGATGGTGATTGAAGTATCTTCTTCAATCAAAGGCAGCAGGCCATCGAGCGTAATATCTCCTGTGATGTTGATGACATCAGCTTGGCCATTGCCTTTGGAGTCGTTGATTGCAGCTTGCAACTCGGCAAAAGTATCGACATTATCAAAAGTGGCCATGGTAGTAGATTCCTGTAATCGTGTGCGCTGTATTAGGTAAAGACAAAAAATTAATCACCGAGATCGGGACTGGTGACGCTGGCTGAATGAGGGGACTAAACCGATTGGAGAATGCGACTGCCAGATTTGACCGGGGCGGTGTCGTTTTGCGGTTGAAAGGTCGGGGGCGGATTGGGCAGGGTCATGTCGCGCCCGAGTAAGCGCTGTGACAGAGGGGCTAAGCGCTGGTATTGTCGAAAGTCACTGACGGTCAGGCCATAATTGTGTACATCAACAAACTCCTGAGTCACGCTATCAAAGACGTGTTCGCGGCAGCATCCTTCAAGCTGAAAACCACCACTCTCCAGCACTTTTTGGGCGGGTTGGTTATAGGCATAGGTGGAGGCGTAGAGCTTATTCATGCTGTAGGCATTGAATGCCAAGTCCAACAGCATCAAACCCGCTTCGAAGCCATAGCCCAGCTGTCGTCGCGAGCTATCAAACAAGCCCACTAGGTATTCAGCGCGGCGGTGAAAGGGCGCGTAGTCTGCCAGGGCACACAAACCAATAGGGCCGTAGCGACGATGGATGATCAGAAGCTCCAGGTAAGTCTCTTGCTCGGGGGGGATTTGCTGTCGCTGCACCAACTGCTGATGCACCTCGGCGACATTGGCCGGGCAATCATTGAGCCGAAATAGCCGCATAAACTCGCGCTGGCTAAACCCTCGCGCAAACAAAATTTCGGCATCGTTGGGCACCGTGCGGCGTAGTTGTAGGTGGCGACTCTCATGCAAGATGGGAACTGACTGAATCATGATTTTGACTCCTCCTGTGACAGCTGACCGGGATAGAAGGTTTGATAAAACCAGGTGAACTGCTGCTGCAACTGTTGTTGAATGCGCGGTGGCACTGCATGGGCCTGCGGAGGAACGATCTGGGGGCGCGTCTTGTGGGGGAACTTAAAGCGGTAGTAGCTATCGCTTTCATGGGGCTGCACCGTCAGGTTTTGCGGGTCAAACTTGGCCGGAGTGATGCTCAACCATTCATAGAGGCCCTGCATCACCTGCACTGGCTCCTGCATTAAATGTTCGAACACCAGGTAATAAAGCCGATTTTGCAAGTCGGTCGGTAGATCCTGCAGCGCTTCCAAAGACCGTAGCGGTGCCCCAACTACGCCCTGTTCTCCCAACAGCTTGTCCGCTCGTCCATACCGGGTCAGGCTGGCCGACTGATCGGGAAAGTCGAGCAAGATGGTCTTTTGGTGTTGCGCTTCCACGGAACCCACGATTTGACCTAGCTCCCGCACGCACACCACCATGCGAAAGTTCGGATCAAGCTGAGCCACAGTTTCGATGTGGTGCAGCCAGCTACGATTTTTGTCTACTACCCAGCCTTTGTCGGTTTCCGCAAACCAGCCAGCCATAAAGCCGCGAAAGGCGTTCATCAGTCGCTGGTAAACCACATCGAACTCCACATCTAGCTGAGCCCGCAGAAAGTCATCATTACTGAGATGCTGCCGCAGCCCCATCAGGGTTTGGCATAGAGGCGAGCTATGGCCCGGGCAGTAAATGTCAGGATGGTGGGCTAGCAGTTGACACAGCAGTGTGGAGCCCGTACGGGGGAGCCCGGTGACGTAAATGAGGCGTTTATTGAGCATAAGAGCGGCAGATCCCTGTCAACTGCTGACCGCTGTTCCAAAGCTATCGCCGGTTCTCGACCGGGAGTTGGCCAGCATCAGCATGATCCCAGAGTGATTTTTGATACAAATGAAGACAATCCAGTATGCCCAGTGCAATCAGCAAATATTTACTTTTTGCTGGTTAGGGGAATGTGCCGCCATGTCCTAGTTTCAATGGATGAGGCTAAAAAATCTGGGGCTAAGGTCGACGTAAAGGTGACGACATTAGCCGCAACAGGATGTTCCGAACCACCGTGATATGCCTAGCACAAAGACTCGATGAGACTGCGTGCTAAACAGTGATCCGGCCCTCGGCCCGACCATACAGGAGGTAATGCTCAAAGCCGCTGGCGAAAGCTCCGCCTGCCACTGCGGCGGCGACATCACCATAGCGCTCAAGATAGGCGCTCTGGTCAAATAGCGCTGACGGGTCGCGGCCTTCGCTTTGGCCGATGGCAAAGAAGTGGTACATGCCTAGAGCGATTGTGCCATTAGCCACAGCCGCAGCCACATCCGGGTTGTTCTTTAAGTAGAACGCTTCTTCAAAGAGGAGTCCTGACTGGCGGCCTTCTTCAATTCCGTATTCAGAATAGTGTTCAAAGGCACTATCAAAGGCTCCGGCATCAACAGCAGCCTTAACGTCAGGATTGTTGAGTAGGTAATCATTGGCATCGAACCACGGATTCGGATTCCGCTGTTCTTTATGACCAATGAGGAAGAAATGCTTGATGGCAGTTATTTCTCTTCGACTCACAGCGGCTGCAACATCGGGATTTTGGGCCAAGTAGTAATCCTGATCGAACCACGCACCACAAGAGCGACCTTCATCTATACCCTTTAGAACGAAGTGCTCAAACCCATATCGCAAAGAGCCGGCTTGGATCGCGGCTGCGACATCGGGATTTTGGGCCAGGTAGCTGGCTTCGTCAAACAATGGTGCAATGCGTAAGCCACCAATTTCAATGTTGAAGTCGACGGAGACGCTTTGATACACCACACCAGTTTTAATGGCAATGCGGGAGACCCATTGTTCAAAGTTTAGAAATGCATTCGCTAGTCCAGGAGGGGCACCGGCAGGCGTGACCGCGATCGCGGCATTGCCTAGTAAAGTACTGAATGCATTGTCGCCACCGGTTTGCGAAGCATCGACTCCGAATTGCCCATCGGTCGAGCCGTCGGTCGTGTCCCAAGCCCGAAACTGTAGCGCGGCATTACCTATGAAGTCGTTATCGGGAACAAAGCGGACGCGATTGCTGGTCGTTAAATCAATATCTCCTAAGCGAAATTCGCCTTGGCCCGAGGTCGTATCATCTCCCAAAAAGACAAAGTTAGAGACCTCATAGGGATCAGGAGCACCGTTGGTATTCCCGGGAGCATAATCGCGTAATGCTCCAGTCAAGATACTGTTGCCGTTGGCCAAGAGCTCATAGGTATTGCCCTGCACTTCCAGGGTGTATTGCGTGTTTTGAGTCGTATCAAAGGCTTGACTCTCCCCGGCTTCAAATACCATACCGTTGAGGGTCTGGGCGAATATTTGGTCGTCTTGAAATCCAAGTTGAATCGCTTTAGTCGCATCATCACTCACAGCAATGATGTTAAAACCCGCTCGACTGGCGTTGGTTTGAGCAGCAGATAAGACCTCTAAGTCAAATGTGATGGCATACCCATCGTTGTTATCTAACGTGGGGAAGAACGGATTGACTGCGGTGTAGGTGTCCGTGACGGGGTTAAAGGAAAAGTTGCTGTAGCCGGCGTAAATGTCCTCATCAGCGTTGGTGTTGATCCGTGTGCTAGTCGCTTCAACCGTTTCTGTGACGGGGAAAGTCGGTGGTGTTGTCGACAGAACGGATGCCAAGGCCAGCCAACCCTGGGTTGCCGGAGCGGTGCCATCGGCCTCATAAAGCTTGGTAGAGCCGAGCAGCGTCAGTGCATTGTTGTTGGCGACATTGACAATCGCTTGCCAGTTTGTGCCTCCGTCTGTGGAGTATTGCCAGGTGCCATTGGTGTTATTGACGCCTGTAATGGCCAGCCCTTGAGGATTAAAGTCGGGGTCAGTGACAATACCCGCCAGCAGTTCCGCAACTGTATTTCCCTGGTTATTCGCGTTGCTGACGTCAGAAGCGATCGCCGTTAAGGTGACATTTCCTGTCAGGTTAGGAGCTCGATTCAAGTCGCCTACAAAATTACCGACTCCGGTGAAATTGTCTAAGCCTACAGCCTCCCACTGGACAGACGGATCAAATGGGTCAAACGGGTTACTATCACCAGTCAAGACTGTGGCTTTACGTTGTAGCGTTTGTTCATCTGTGCTAACACCATTATTGCTCCAGCCTCCAGCTCCTGGATCAACTCCAATTTGGCCAATCGAATCGATGATGGTGTTGCCTTGGCGCAACACAAGTGCATTATTACCGTCAATGGAAAGTCCAGGTGGCGAGGCTGGCGTGAAATCGGCGGCAGTCGTCAGCGCGGGGTCATTCGCAAATGGACTGACGATCAGTAAAACGTCGCCAGCCGCAATGTTTTGTCCCGTCAGGTCGATAGTGAGACCTAAATTAGGTGTCGGTGAACCATTGGGATAAAACTGAATGGTGTATCCAGTTAAATCAACTGCTGCATCCGTACCGTTATAAATTTCTAGGGCTTGGTTCGCGCTAGAGCCTTCAATGTATTTGGAGAAAAATAAACCTGACATAGATCCGGTGTGCCTTAATAAATAGACTGCGTGATGTGGATTTAAATAAAGGAAAGCCGCAGCGTAAAAAAA